>JAOACC010000111.1 GCA_026418035.1 bacterium | reverse complement strand
TGGTCTTAAAAGGTCCATAGGTTCTAGCTCTTTTTACTGGTGGGTTTATGGGATTTCCATCTATGTCTTTGTCTACTATAAAGACTATTCTTAGCTGAGTTTGAATTGGGGTAGCAACAACTGGCATTTGATCACCTCCTTAAGATTGGGATAGGCTTAAGACTGAAACAGTAGTCAGAATTATTTTCTGACACTTATAATTATACTGAGAAAATGCCTAGGGGGTGAAATTTTAATATTCTTCCGTCTGTATCTTAGGGTCCAATTATAAAATTTAGGACTAGATTTTTGATAATAAAATGATTTATAGCTAATCTATAAGAGACTGCACCATAATAAAGATTAAATACTATATTGAAACAAATTTTTATGAATTATCTAGGTATTATTCTCTCTAATAAACTTTTCTTGACATCTTAGATTAATAGTTATAAACTTAGGTTATGTTTCAAAGATTAGTGGTCTATTTTAGGGGTGTATTATGGATGTTAAAATAACAGATACTGACATTGAGGAATTTGAAGAATATCTAAGGTCTACTGGCAAGAATAGAAATACCATATCTTCTTACATAGCAAGCATCAAAAAATTTAAAAGTTTTCTAGCCAAAAGAGAGTTTAGTTCTTGGGATAAGGCGGTCTTATCTTATCTAGCTCTTAGGTCAGATGAAGGTTCTATCTCTACTATGAGGCATTCATATGCTGTAATTAGGACTTACGCCCATTTTAAAGAGATCCCTGAGATTTTACTTATGAAGCATAAGTGGGCTAGGGCTCAGAAACTGCCAGAGGTCCTTACAACAAGTCAAAGAGTTGCCTTAGAGAAATTAGCAATGCAGGTAGCAGGAGAGAGCGGAGAGTATAACCTAATATTGGCTGTCTTTCTTATGACAAGGCTTGGACTTAGGATCTCTGAGGTGATAAATCTAAAAAGAGAAGATATAAATATTAAAGAATGGACATTAAGGTTAACTGGTAAAGGTTCAAAGGATGCAGTTTTGCCAATACCAAATGCCTTAAAACCGCATATAAAATATACGTTGAAGCTAGAAAAGAATGGAAGACTTTTTAATTACTCAAGGACAACCCTATGGCGAAGGATAAAAGAGCTTGGTAGGAGGCTTGGGATAAACCTAAAGCCACATACATTGAGGCATACCTGTGCAACGGAGCTACTGAAGAAAGGTGTAAACTTAAGGGCAGTCCAGAAGGTTCTAAGGCATTCATCATTAGCAACAACACAGGTTTACACACACTTAACCGTTGATGATATAAGGGAAGAGCTAAAAAGGGCGTGGGAAGAGTAGAAGATTACTAGAGCGTAGTCTTGTGAGAGATATACTATAATAGATGTGCATATAAGAGTTAGGAGACAAAGACATATGATTTTTAGATTTAGAAAAACTATAAGAGAACTTAAGAGTTTAGATGTAGCTTTAGTATATCTATTTGGTTCCTATATCTTGGGTACACACAATGAGCTTAGCGATATAGATCTGGGGGTTGTTCTTTTAAAGCCTTATAATGGAGATTACTTGAGCTTATTCAATTTTTTGTATGTTATATTTTCTGAGGTTTATCCAAGAGAAGAGATAGATATAGTATTTCTAGATAAAGCTCCATTGAATTTAAGATTTGAAGTTGTTACAACAGGCAAGATACTATATCGGGTATCTAAGGAATTTGAGTATAACTATAAAGAGAGGGTTATGAAAGAATATATTGATATGAAGCCACTTTTAGAAGAACAAAATAAGACATTATTGGAGAGGATATGAAAAAGATTCCGCTTAATAGAGAGGTTATCTTAGACAGGATAAGAATTATAGAGAAAAGTCTCTCTAAACTTGCAAGGTTTAAGGATATGAGTCTTGAAGATTTTAAATCTGGAGAGAACTTTGCCATTGCAGAGCATTACCTAAGGAGAACATTAGAGGCTGTTTTCGATATAGGAAATCATATTATATCTAGAATTCCAGGAGAGAAGGCTTCTAGTTACAGGGAAATTGCCATTATACTAGGTAGATATAATATAGTTAGTGAAGAATTTGCAAGAGATAAGCTTGTGAGAATGGCTGGATATAGAAATAGACTCATACATTTCTATTCTGAGATAACAGAAGAAGAGATGTATAATATAATTCAGGCTAATCTATTGGATATAGAAGAGTTTATTTCAGCACTTAAGATACTGCTAGAAAAGCCTGAGAAATACGGCTTTTCTATAATTTGATGAGGAATAATATTAACCATCCTGATCTTGGATAGATTATTTCTAAGGAATATAGCCCTCTTAGTTATAGAAATTTATATAACAATAGTATATAATTCTATTAGAGGTGATATATTAAGTGTATATAGGGGATATAATAAGAGAAAAGAGAGAAAGATTAGGAATATCCAGGAATAAATTGGCTATGATGTTGGGAGTAAATCCTATGACTATATATGCATGGGAAAAGGGCATACGCACTCCTAAAGCTCCTACCATTAAAGCTATAGAGACTATCTTAGGCAAGATAGAGGAAGAACCAGCTGAGAAAGAAAGGATGATTTTGGAGAAATTGCGCAAGCTTAGAGAAAGAACTAATCTTATAGATATAGATTCTAGCGAAGTTATAAGAGAAGTAAGAAGAGAAAGGCTAAAAGGTTGAAAGTCTGTATAGATGCAAGTTTGGTATTAAAACTTTTTATAAATGAGCCTCTAAGCGAAGATATAAGTAATCTATGGGAGAGTTGGGTTTTAGAAAGGGTAGAGAGAATCGCCCCTTCTTTTTTTAGTATCGAAATAATATCTGCTTTAAGGAAATTAGGTAAAAGAGGACTAATAAATCCAGACATAGAAAAGAGTGCAGTAGAAATATTTGTCAGAGAATTTCTACCAACAATAAGGATTTATGATGTAAATTCTGAATTACTTAGAAGGGCTTGGGAGATATCAAAAGAGTTAGATTTTATGCATGTCTATGATGCTATTTATATTGTCTTGGCAGAGAGAGAAGGTTGCACATTCTGGACTGCGGATAGCAAGCTATACAAAGCTTGTAAAAGAGAATTCCCATTCTTAAGGTTTATAACCTAGCCAAGTTTGAAGAATATCTAAGGTCTAAAGGTCAGATCATGTTTCAACAATAGGATTGTGTATAGTAAATAGATTGAAACAACAATTGCGCTGAGGAGTTCAGGGTATTTCGATGTAAGAACGTTAAGTGGAGAGAAAATTTGCTCATCAGCAAAATGGCAAGACTTAAAACTTATTGAGAGAGCAAGAACATTAATGTTTGAAAGGAGGGGAGAACACATTCCTCTCCATCTTACAGAAGATGAAGTCTCCTGTGTTCAACAATGATAAATCTGGAGAACTGTCTGAGTGAGCTTTTTGGAGTAAAGATTGCTTTGGTAGAAAAGTCATCACTAAAACCTAGAAGGGGCTTAATTTTAATTGAGTAATTTCTGGAACATTAAGATATCTCTTGATTCTTATTATATCTCTTTGTACAATATATTTAGTTTATTAATACTATGAGGAAAAGAGATAGTGACAGTTAAACAGGTTTTACCAAATATTTAGAGGTGGATAGACATACTGTGTACAGACTTGCTTGTTTTGATCAAATTTCCTTTCTAAAAATTAATGATTAGTGGTGGTTTGAAAAGAGTTTAATAGATCAATGGATGCAAGAACAATCTTTAAAAACTGAAAAGGAATTACGATGTTACTGGGAAAGGAGGGGAGTAATATACAAACTAATAATTTAAAAATAAACAAAATCTTTTCTTCGCAAGATGTAAAACATGGAATTACTTTATTCGATCAGTCAGAAATAGGAAAGATTGAAGGGCTCATACAAGAGC
>JAOACC010000102.1 GCA_026418035.1 bacterium | reverse complement strand
CAAGAAAACAATTATACTATCATATATCATCTCATAAAATCTTTCTATCTCCTCCGCATAACTAATCTTATCCTTCTCCCTCAATAACTTAACAAAGCTTAAGTTAGGTGTAAAATGATCTTCTATCGCCCTCTTACCTCTTCCAACGATGATAAAATATTCTCTGATACCCATTAAATAAAGCTGTTCAAAAATTACTTGTATAAGCGGTTTAAGCAACTTTTCATTATTAACGCCTTTAACAAATATTGGAAGCATCTCTTTAGGAATCTCCTTAGTAACAGGTAAGAGGCGTGTACCAAGACCGGCAGCAGTAATAACGGCCTTCCTAACCCTAGACATCTCAAACAAATTATAATGTTACTCTTAATAAAAATTTCATTAAACATATTGCTTAAAACAATAAATGCTTACATTACTTAACTACATGCGGTCTCATAGAATATGGGTATAGAAGAGATCTCTGGTCTCTTTAAAAGGTATTGGCAAGGGTTGAAAGCGTATCCAGAAGTGTAAAGCCTGACAGTTCTTATCAAGTAGAGAGCAAATAACAAGATAAAAGATATTTTTATAAATCGTACTCCGAACTTGCTATATCTCTCGACTTCTGTTAAACCTTTCTCTATTAGTAGCGATACTACCGGTACGAGATAACTTAAATGTCTAAAGAAGTCTATATCTCCTTTTAGAAATAAGAGACCTGCTGATACAAGAAAGCTGAAAATAAGCCATCCTACTATTACGCTAGGCAGTTCTCTAAAATGAACTAATGAGAAAACTAATGGGATTAAAACCATGACCGCCAGTAAATGGATTGCTATCAGTAATATTGGCATAAGATAATATTCATAGGTTGATAGAGGTAGATATGCTTGGAGGTCTTCAAAAGTTACCTCCCAGGGAATTATAGGCGTTAGAATTCTCATAATGGCTCTATAAGTTTCTTCCAAACTTGGAATATGAGGTTGAAAGTCAGAATAAGATACACCCCCACTCAGATTAATGTATAAGTGATAGATAAAGAGCCCAGCTACCCATCCTAAAACTAATATCAAAAGATTCTTATCCTTAAAGTTACGAGTAACTAAAAATATAGTGAGTAGAAGAAAAGGTAGAACTATAGAGCTTTCCCGAGTCAACATAAGTAGTAATGGTGCTAGGAATAGTAACGTTTTGTAATGCTTGTTATCTTCCGCTCCTAATTTAATCAGAGCAAGTAATAACGTTGTTGATAAAATAACTGTAAGACTATCCACGTAAGTCCGACTAAACAATAGGTAAATTGGCGGAAACATTAATCCATAAACACTTGAAGACAAACCACTATAATGAGCAAGTCTAACTTGAAGAATAAAATACAAACCTACTAAAATAATTAAAACTATCTTATAGTATTCGCTGGAAAAAGCTAATAGTAAATAGTATAATGGTGACCTAACACAGAGTCTTAAATCTACATCATCGACGGTCTCTGAACAGACGGGATCGTAGGGAAAACCTGTCTTCGACATAATTTTAGAAGTCCATAAAACAATAGCTGGATCACCGTATGGAGGAGTGATTAGAATTAGGAAACAAAGAAGAATGAAATATATAATGATTGGATTAATTTTTCTCCACATAATCTAATAACCTTGACATATAACTAGATTATAACTATTATTATCAATTTTGTGAAGATTGTAAATCTAGTTTTAGAATTAATTCATCTGAGAAGGTCTAACTTTCGCATCTATATAATGATAAATAAGCTTGAAGATATCTTGAAGCTATGTTTTCCGGTGTAAACCTCTTTGCTGAGGTTCTTGCGCTGTTAGCCATATCTTCTCTAAGTTTTTGATCAAACATAAGCAGTAGCAACTTCTCTGAAAGCTCTCTCCAATCTCCTGCGATGAACGAGAATCCATTAATGTTCTCTTCAACAATTTCTTTGAGGCCTCCTGTTCTTGATACTATTATGGGGATTCCGGAAGCTAGAGCTTCAGCTGCAGCCATGCCGAAGGGCTCGTATATAGATGGCAGGACGAAGACTAGTGCATCTTTAAGTATATTCTCAATATCTGGTCTAAACATCTGGAAATCTACATTCTTCGATACTGATAGCTTCTCTGCTAATTCTTTTAGAGTCTTCTCTTCTGCTCCTCCTCCTACAATGATTATCTTGATGTCTGGAATCTTCTCAACGACTTTAGGTATTGCTTTTAATAAAGTCTCGAGACCCTTAACCTTTTCAAATCTAGCGATACATACAATACTTGAACCATGTCTCTCTATTTTTGAAAATCTCTCGTAATCTATTGGATTATGAATTCCAGAGGCTTTAATACCATATCTTTCTTCAAGATATTTAGCCATCCAGTTACTACAACCTACTACAATATCGGCAAGCTTTAATCCAAATATCCATGAAAATTTCAAGAATATTCTATCGAGAATACTGTAATTTTGAGGTGAGTAGAAGATTTCTAGATTAGGATCTCCTTCAACTGTGTAGACGATCTTTCTCCGTAAAAGTTTAGCAGCTGAACCGACAATTAACGCTTCTTTGGTCCCGTGACAATGAACGATGCTTATCTCATATTTCTTGATAGTTTTGAGAGATGAGAAGAAGAGCCAGAGCCAGTAGAGAAATCCTCTGAAAACATATTTAGAAAAGACTATCTTCACATTCTTTTCTAAAAGCCTCCTATACAGTTTAAGGTAACTTTGCTTAGGAGGTGTAGAGAGTAGAATTGGCTGAACATTCTTAATCGATGCTAATCCAAGCATAAGATGCATCATGGCCATGGTGGCTCCACCAATATGAGCTCCAGAGGCGGTAAACAGTATCCTCAACATTCGCTGAAAAATATTGCAGCAAACTCATTTATATACTCGTTACACATAATTAGAGAAATGATAAGAAGAACATGGTTAGAGTGATAACTTTTGTTAGACGTATAGCTGGATTGTTAGAACCTTCACTTGAATCAGAATTCTATGAAGAATTCAGTCTACTCTCAAAATACTTAGATGAATTAATAGTTGTATCAGATATAGTAGATTCTACTTCTCAAGACTTCAAGATATACAAGGCATGGACTATGAAAATCCCCAAATTATATGGAATAACGAAGATAATCTCATATTGTTATTCAGTCTTTAAATATAGAAAGATGGTAGACGTTATCTATGTTAGAACTTTCAGTCCTCCTGAGACAGCAGCATTATGGTTTGGTAAAAAATTACTTAAAAAGAAATCAGTAATCTTATTACCTTCAACATGGTTTTTCGAACCCTCTTCTTTAAAAAACAATATCTATAAATGGATTCTTAGAAGAGCAGTGTACGCAGCCGATAGGGTCATACTCTACACACCTTTGATGTTAAATGAGATAAAAAAATATTTTCCAAAACTCTCAGAAGAAAAAATACTTTATCTACATAATGCTGTTAACATTTTAAGATTTAGTCCAGGAGAACCTGATGATAAAGTCCTTAAAATGTATCTTAAACACCAATTTAGATATCTTCTCCTATATGTTGGTAGAATCTCTAGGAAGAAAGGTATAGTGGATTTAGTCAAAGCCTTTGAGATTGTAAATAGTGAAGAACCTGGAGGGATATTAGCATTAGCTGGAAGAGAAGAAGAAAAGTATGCAGAAAAAGTTAGAGAATTGATTAAAGATTTGGGTCTAGTAGACTCTGTAATTTTCTTAGGACCGATCCCTAATCAAGATGTAATAAATTTAATGCGAGCTTGCACGATTTTCGTTTATTCTTCGATCGGTGGTGAAGGTATACCTAGGGCAATACTGGAATCGATGGCGTGTGGGAAACCTGTTGTAGCGACAAAAGTATCCGGAATCCCGGAGGCAGTAAAGGATGGTGAAACAGGACTCACTGTTGAAGTTGGTAATCATACTTCATTCGCGGAGAAAGTCTTAAGATTATTAAGAGACGAGGCATTAAGAAAAACTTTAGGGGAGAACGCTCGGAAACTAGTAGAAAAAGAATTTTCATACTCTCTAGTTATCCCAAAGCTTGCAGAAATTTTAACAAAAGTAACTAGCAATAGGTAATTTTATGGAGGTTATATGATTGAGAGTGTTAATGGTCGGTAGGTCTAAGTCTATATGTTTTGAAGATCTTAAAAAGTATTGGGGGGAGGTTGATTTTATTAAACCATTCAAAATGCATAGATTAGGTAAACATGATTTAGTAATTGGACAAGAACCTACCCCAAGGATAGGGATCTACTCATACATTATCTCGAAGCTCGATAAGGCTAAACTAGTATTAGAAGTACATGCTGATTATCTAAAATCTGGATTAACATTCTATCAGAGAAAGATTGCAGAGTACCTACTTAAAAGATGCGATCTTGTCAGAGCAGTTAGTAAGAAGATTGAGAAAGATCTTCAAGAAACAGGCGTAAAAAATATTGTCATGATTCCATCAATCTATATCAAGACAGAAGTTTACAAACCATTAATTCCACATTCATTGAGAAAACCTCTAATACTCTCTATTGGAAGACTTGTAGAACAGAAAAACTTCCCCTTACTTCTATATGCGTTTAAGGAGGTTATTAGAGAGATTCCAGAAGCAGAGCTCATAATACATGGTCGAGGTCCTCTGGAAAAAGATATAATAAAACTGGCATGGAATATTGGTTTATCAAGTAATCTCAAATTTGTAACTCGGTGGCTCACTGAAGAAGAACTGGTTTCATTATATAATGAAGCATCTGTATTGGCTATAACTTCGAGATATGAAGGTGGACCTAGAGTAGCATTTGAAGCAGGGGCATGTTGCACACCTTTTATATCAACGAAGGTTGGAATACTTTATGAAATGGTTCCAGATGGAGTAGGAGGGCTTTATGTAGATGAAGATCCTGGAGAAATTGCTGACAAAATAATTGCCTTGCTTAATGATTCCTATGCTAGACAGAGGATGGGTGAAAATATGAGAAAGATTGTTTTAGAGAATTTTGAATGGAATACTGCGGTTAAGAGGTATGCAGAAGCATATCTTAACTTAATTCAATCCTAAACATGGGGTGATGTTGATGGAGGATTATTCTAGTATGGATAGGATTTTCTGAGTTAGCTCTTTGATAAATTTCTTAACCATACATCTACTCTCCTTATCGATTATGCATAGTGTGATGAAGTATATTGTGGCCCCAATAAATATGTTCAGTACGGTTATGATCGCTCTAGTATCAGTGAAGAATGAGAGATAGACCGACATAGGAATACATGATATAATAGTCTTCCCAATGTTTATTAGATTTCTCTTTATATCGATGTACTTTAAACTTAGTATCGCTAGGATAGTAAATGATAAGAGAGAAGAGGTTAAACGTGATAATGCGGCACCCGTGATGCTTAAGATTGGGATGAATATAAGGGATAATGTCAAGAGAACAGCTGTTGCAAGATAATCTGTTAAATTGATGATGAATAGTCTGCTTTTTAAAAGTTTCTTGAAGCCTACATCTAAATCGTAGTCAACTTTCTCTGTTCCTGAAATTATCCCTGAAAAGATAGTTGTGTAGCTTGCTACGACTGCAGATAGTAAAAGTATCCAGAGGACTCCAGCGCCATCAATATATATTGATCCAAATATTCCGTAAAGATTTCTAGATAACAAAATGCCGCCGATCAACATAGGCGTCGAGAATATGGTTAAGAACTTTATCATAGAGGTAACTTCTTCTCTTGATGTCATGGCTTTCGCTAATACCTTCATGCTAAACGGTAAAGCTAACTGTGATGATGCTCTAACAGCATTCGATATTGTAGATCCTATACCATATAGAGATAACTGGATTGGAGATAGAAGGGTTCCAACTAAGAAAGAGTCTGAAGCAGAATTAACGTAACCGATACCTGACTGCATAAGCGGGAGCCAAGCATGTTTAAATCTACTCTTTAACCAATTATAATCAATTCTTTTCTCAAATTCCTTCTTAACGATGTAGAGACCATAAAAGATATACAGAAAATTTGCAATCACAACTGCAGATAATACTCCAACCAATCCATGGGATAGTAAAGCTATAGCTAGAGGTATTTTAAGTCCATCTATTATCGGGATTCTCCAACCTACTTTATGAGGATACTTAGCATACAGTATCGAGTTAATTGAAGCTGATACATAGTATGCTGGGATGAGTAGGGAGGATACTAGGAAGACTGTTATGCTAACATTGATGTAAGATGATAATAGTAGAGATAGAATTGTGTAAGATATCATCAACGGTATAGAGATGATACTAGAGATAGTGATAGCCGTCTTAACTATCTCTCTACCTCTAGCAAAATCTCTAATAGCCCAGTAGGGAACAACCTTAACGAAGAACTCAAAATAAGTTATGATGCTCCCGATATAGAACCATACACCGAGATCATGCTGACCAAGATTTCTAGAAACAAGAACTATAAAGATAAAACCAAAAAGAAAAGAAGCTATATTACTGATAAAGAGGATAAATCCACTCAACCTAACTCTAAGGACGGGACACATTATACTATTCACTCAAACTATAGAAAACCAGATAATTAATGTGTTTATCCTTTTAGCTCATTATGTTAGACAGGAATACAGTTTTGTGAACTCTAGACTAGTTTATCTATAATTATTTTCCTTACCTGCTGTGCTCTTCTTCTAATTGTATGTTCTTTCAGAATTTTCTCATAGCCAGCTTGAGCGATACTATTTCTATCTTCTTCATTTTCTAAATAAAATTTAACTTCTTCTATTAATCTTTTCCCATCTTCGCATACTATTAGCTCTCTACTGAGATGAAAGAATTCATCTATACCGAGTATGTAATCACATATTGTGAATTGCTTTGCTCCCATCGATTCAAAGAGCCGTAGGTTAAATGCGGAATGACAGTTGCGAGTTTCATCTCTATGTATGTTTCTACATATTTTGGCCATGTTATAAATTTTATTCAATACTTGATATGGAACGCCAGGCAGAACAGTCGCTTTAGATACATATCTATTATTCTTCCATCCATCTCCTACGATTACTACTTTCCGGCCAAAATATTCGATTAGTGGATAAAGGTACTCTCTATATCCATGTATTCTATCTCTAAGATATCGTCCGGTGAAGAGTATTTCTATCTTCTTTGCATTATTAATGGGGTAAAAAATATTTGTATCACATGCAAGGGGAAGAAAATACGATTCAATACCATGCTCACTCCAGATTTTCTGTCCACCTTTACTATAGCAGAGAAGTATGTGGTTGTCTTTTATGAATTTTGCGTATCTTTCATATGGGATATTTGGAGAGTCCATATCCCAGAAGATTATTGGAAAATTCTTCTCAGCTAACTTTGATACTCCTAGAAATTCTAATGCAGTTACGCTTGCTAATACACAGTCAAAATTTTTAACTATGTATTTGACAAAGTAGCTTTTTTCAATGATTGTTCTTAGTAGGCGTATACCACGTCTGAAAGAATTCTTATATATAATGGGTTGAACCTTATAGTATAATTGTTTCCTCTTTAGATACATTCTTGATGTATTTAGAATTACGTCATGATAGCCTAGATAAGATACCTGAAGATTAGTAGATTCTAATTGTTTACCGAGAGATTTAAGTATGTAGCTTCCTTTACCAAACTCTAAAGTAGGTCCGATGACCGCTAACCTCAATTCTAAAAATATTCTAGGATAAAAATTTATTTAGAGTTTTCACTTCTACTTCATAGGCATCATGCTACGACTGGTCACAGCAGTATCTTCATATCCATTCTATAACTTCAGATACCTAAAGCTACTCTCAGAATTCTCCAGATACTTCTCTGTCTATGTTTTTTCAAGTTCAAAGTCAAGAGATAAGAGAATACGTGAAGGAGATGAATTTTATCGGTTATACCATCTGCTTCCATTCAAAATCCCAAGAAGAATACAGTACTATCTTGAAGGCGTGTGTCGGCAAACAGCTATAAATTTTGTTAGACCAGATATAGTGTGGATTTTTGATACGTCTGGACCACTGATGCCTCTGATGATAGATAAACCAATTGTCCTGGATATCGATGATCCCATTTTCAATCGTAGAAACATCTTCTCCCAG
The DNA here is from genome assembly GCA_026418035.1 of bacterium. GTDB lineage: Bacteria > DUMJ01 > DUMJ01 > DUMJ01 > DUMJ01 > DUMJ01. The sequence continues at coordinate 599 of JAOACC010000102.1, read as the reverse complement.
CTAAAGGATACGTACCTACTTAAGAACAAGCGTGTGAAGAAGATAGTGGTTCCGACTAAGATGATAAAGGATAGGTTTGTGGAAATTTACGGTATAGATGAAGACAAGGTTGAAATAATTCCTAATGGCGTAGACATAGGAATATTCACCCCTTCTGGAATTCCTGAGGAAGATGTCGTGTACTATCATGGCACGCTCGCTCCGCATCGCTCTAGATTTTTGGTAAAGGTCATCGAAGAGGTGCTAAAGCATAGAAAAGCTAAGTTCATACTAATAGGAGATGTGCCAAGATGGTTCAGGGATTACATTACTAAGAAGGGGTTCACTGATTATATCGTATGTCCTGGCTTCATCGAACATGACCATCTACCTGAGTGGTTAAGCAAGGCCAAGGTATGCATATTTACACAAGACGTTTCCTTAGGTGGTAGGTTCCCCTCTAAGCTTCTTGAGTATATGGCTTCTGGTAGGCCTATTGTTGCTACTGATGTGGATGAGTCTTGGCCTGTTAGAGAATCAGGGGCAGGGATAATCTCACCAATAGATCCGAAGATATTTGCAGCGAAGATCATCCAACTCTTAGAAGATAATAAGTTAGC
>JAOACC010000048.1 GCA_026418035.1 bacterium | reverse complement strand
TAGAGTTAAGGAAAAAATAAAGGAGGAAGAATTAGACGGGGTTATTTTCATCGATAATCAAGGGTTTAATCTTCAAGTAGCTAAGTTTATTAAAAAAGAGAAGCCTAGTTTACCTATGTTCTACTACTTTTCTCCTCAGGCATGGCTTTGGGGAAGCGGAATAGCTAATCAAGTAAAAAATCTTAATATTAAGGTTCTAGCGGTTTTCCCAAAAGAAGCAGAGACATATATAAATAATGGGGTAGAAGTATACTTTGTTGGACATCCCCTTTTAGATATAGTAGAGACTAAAGTCCCACCAGAAAAGATAAGGGAAACTCTAGGGATAAAAGATGACCTTCCCTTAATAGGACTATTTCCAGGTAGTAGAGAACAAGAAGTCAAATCGCTATTGACAGTTATGCTAAAAGGTATAGCCCCTCTGATAAACAGAGAAGCATATTTTTACATAGCCAGCGCATCTGAGTTCACCTATAAATTAATCTCGAAGGCTTTAGAAGAAAGCAATTTATATCTACCCATAGTATCTACCAATAGATATGACTATATGAATGCATCTAAGATATTAATTATGGCTTCTGGAACAGCAGTATTAGAAGCTGCCTTGATTGGCATACCTGTAATAGCTTTATATAAACTATCATGGCTCTCTTGGAATATTGCTAAGAGGATAGTTCGTTATCCATATGCTACTATGCCAAATATTTTACTTGAGAAACCTGTCATAATAGAACTATTACAAAAGAATGCTAATCCTATAAAGCTTAGGAATACAGTAAGAGAGTTATTGTATAATGACCAAAAGCTAGGGATTATAAAGAATGATTTGGGAAAGATAAGAGAAATATTAGGAGAGAGGGGAGCTATAAAGAGGGCTGTTGAATGTATCTTTAGGGGGTTAAACTGTATTGAGTAAGTTAGTTATGCTTACCAACAGCCCTGGAGAGATAAGTGGGTGGTTTCTCCCTTTAGCTAGAATCATAAGAGAAGCCTATCCTCAACTAGAAATAATAGCTGTTTTATTACCTTGCCAATATGCTAGTGGGACTGAAATTAAAGTTCTCTCTGAGTCTAAAATATTCTTTAAGGTAGTTGATAGAAAGGAATTATTTAGATTCCTCTTATCTCCAAAGATAAAAGGTGAAAAAGTTCTCATCCTTCAACTTGGAGGGGATCCTTATTGGGGGACTTTATTTAAAAAGAGATTAAAGGGTAAATTGTTTGTATACTCGGATAGTCTAGTCCATACAAATAAATGGGCAGATATAGTCCTTTTGGCTGACCCAAGATTTTCTAAGGGAAAAAAGAATGAGATAGTTGTAGGTAATTTAATACTAGATAGCGTAGATACAAATATTTCTGTTGATGGTTCTAGTATAGCCTTTTTACCTGGTAGTAGGCCTTATGGACTTAAACTAGTTTTTCCTTTAATGCTTGAAACAGCTGAAAAATTAAGAAAGATTATAGATAACCCTATAAAATTTATTATTTCGCCGTTTATACCTCTAGAAACTTTGAATAGTTATATCCCGAATAGTTTTAAGATAGAGCAAGACAAAATAATTTCTAAGTTAGGGAATACGTATTATCTAGAACACGGTACAACTTGGGAATGGGCAAGAGATATAAGATTAGCTGTAAATATCCCAGGGACTAATACTCTACAGTTAGCTGTCTTAGGTATACCTCAGATAACAATATTACCTCTACAATGGGCTGAATATATACCACTAGAAGGTATTTTAGAATGGATAAGTAGAATTCCTATAATTGGCAAAAAGATAAAAAGGACAGTAGTTTATAAACTTGCTACCGAGATTAAGTTTATAGCTCTTCCTAATATAATATCAAAGAGAAAGATTACAGAGGAGCTTATGGGTATAATCACTCCAGAAATTTTAAGGGATAAGATATTAGAACTTTTAAATAACAAACAATTTCTAGATAATATGACGAACGACCTAAAGACTATAAAATTTTTAGGAGGGGCAGGAAGGAATATAGCAAAACTTGTTGGAGATGAGCTCTTGTGAATAACTTAGACTGGACGCTTGTCACGTTTCTGATAATAATAAGTGGGATAATAGCATTCGTTGGTAACTATGTAGGGAGAAGGGCAGGGAAGAGAAGAATTTCTATACTTGGTATAAGACCATATTATACATCTATGATCATTACAGTTCTTACAGGTATTATTATTACTGTTGTTACTCTAGTCATCTTGACTAGTGTATCCTCAAGTATAAGAAGTGCATTAGAAAATAAGTCTCAACTTCAAGAGACAATAAAACTTCTTTCACAGAGATTAAGTACCACACAATCAGAACTTTCTATAAGGGCAAGTGAATTAAACGCAGCAATAGAGTATCAGAAAAAATTAGAAAAGAAGATAAATGAAAAGGATGAAAAGGTTAAGGCTTTAGAGAAGAGATTAAAGGAGATGGAATCTGAAATAACAAGTAGAGAAGTAGCATTAAAAAATAGGGAAATAGCGTTAGAAGAGAGTAAAGCTAATCTAGAAGAGTTGGATAAACAGAGGCAGAAACTTACAAATATAATTTCTGAATTAAATAAAGATAGGGAAAAATTAAAAAAAGAATCAGAACTTCTTAGAAAGGAAAAAGAAAGGCTTATAGAGGAAAGCAAGCAGTTGAAAGACAAGTTAACTATATTAGAAAGAGAAATATCTATTTTAGAGGAGCAGAAAAAAATATTAAGCAATAAGCTAGAGCTTTATAGCTCTGAACTATCTGAACTAAAAAAAGAAGTTAGTGACTATAAAGCTCAAGCCATAGAACTTAAGAAAGAGATAAAGAATAAAGAAGAACAGTTAAATCTACTAAGGAATCAGAGGATCATATTCTACGGTGGAGAGATAATACTAGCAGAAACAGTAAATGGTCCTAAGAGTGAGCAGGAAGCTAGAGACAGCCTAAATTACCTATTAGATAGAGCCAACGAGATAATAAAATCTAGACACTCTCAGTTAGGAGTATATCTATCAGATGGCAGAGATAATATTATATCCACGTATGATTTAAATGAGCTAGATTTTGCAATAAAGTCCTTAAAAGAAGAGCAGAGATTAATACGTATAAGGGTAAAAAATAATACTCTTATAAGAGAACCAGTTCAACTAGTTATAGAATCTCTAAGAAGTAAGCTTATTTTCAATAAAGATGAGACTATAGTCTTCAAATTTATATCTTCTAAGCTGCCTAGAAGTAAAATTATAGAAGAGTTAGACCTACTCCTAAACGAAGCCAAAAAAGAAGGTATGAGAAGAGGGATGATTGTAGATCATTTAACTAATCCGATTACTAATGTATCTTACGAAACTCTTCTAAGCCTATCGGTAAGGATAAAGGTCAAATATTCAAAAATTGGCAGTGTTCTGGTCTTAGTTAAAGCTGAGAGAGACATATATACCGGAGGACCCTTAAGAGTAAAGTTTGAGCTTCGTTAGGTAGATATAATTAGTCGGATAATGTATCTTATGTAAAGTAAAAGAGGATATCTCATTTATGCTAAATCTCTTGCCAAAAACTTTTTTATTGTGATATTCTAAATAAAAATAACAAGGATAAATTTGGTCTATGAATATAAAAACCTTTTATAAGTTTTTAAATATTGCCGGAATTTTTATTATTATTTTATTTTCCTCTTATTTATCCTGGGGAACCTTAGAATTCTGGAAGGTAAAAGAAGGTATAATTATGGTCTCTCTAATATTAGTAGCACATATCATCTCCTCTTTAGTTATATCAAGACTTATCATATTCCCTAGGATAGAACACCTTGGTATAGTCTTTACAATAGTCAGTTTTACTTTCCTGCTAGTTATTGGTATTATAGCTACTGGTAGATTCTACTATTCCCGAACTTTCTTACTATCATCATACATACTAGACGTTACCCTATTAATGTTATGTAATAGAAAAAAGAAGAAACTGAATCTAGGTATAATCCCTTTTGACCATTATGAAGAACTATTAAAAATAATAAATGATATTAATTGGCATGTTTTACAATCACCTAAAAATATAATTTTAGATGGTATTGTGGTATCTTCCTTAGAAAAGTTAGATTCTGAGTGGTCTAGGTATATTGTTACTCAAAAGCTTAAAGGAATCCCAATATACCATGTATCAGAGATATATGAATCTATGCTTGGGAAATTACCACTTAGTTTTTTTTATGTAGAACTTATAGAAGACTTTAATCAGTCCCTCATTATGAGATTTACAAAGAGACTATTCGATATTGTACTCTCTTCCCTTCTCTTCCCTATTTTTTTATTACTCGCCTTGATTATATCGATATTTATAAAACTAGATTCTGAAGGACCGGTATTTTTTACTCAGGAAAGAGTTGGACAAGGTGGTAAGATTTATAAAATTGTTAAGTTTAGAACTATGTATAGAGATGCTGATATAAATGGTCCTAGGTTTACAGAAGAAGACGACCCTCGTATTACTCCTGTAGGAAAAATCTTAAGGAGATTTCATCTAGATGAATTACCACAGATTTGGAATATATTAAAAGGAGATATGAGTTTTATTGGTCCAAGGCCAGAACAGGCAAAGATAGTAGAGGAATTCGAAAGGAAAATTCCCTTCTATAACTATAGACACTTGGTAAAACCAGGTATAACTGGTTGGGCGCAGGTAAATCAAGGATATGCAGCCGGGATATCAGAAACAATAGAGAAACTAGAATATGACTTATATTATGTGAAAAATCTATCTCTCTGGCTTGATGTAGTAATAATAATTAAAACAATAAAGATACTTATTACTAGCTGGGGAGCTAGATAGGTAAAGCCTTTTCTCCCAAGACCTCTCTTATAATCTCTAGATACCTATTAATAATAAGCTTCTCATCAAACTCTTCGATAGCTTTTTTTCTACTGTATCCTCCCATCTGTCTTCTTTCTTCCTCTGAAAGCTCTATAAACCTAATCATAGCATTAATAAGAGATTCTACATCTTTGACTTTGACTAAAAAGCCGTTCTTATTATCTTCAACAACCTCTCTGCATCCTACAGTATCTGTAGTAATTATAGGTTTTCCCATAGAGATTGCTTCAAGAAGAGAACGAGGAACTCCTTCTCTATATGATGGTAAAACTACAACATCACTTTGGCAGATAAAGGGGCGAACATCATCAGTTACTCCAAGATATTTAATAATTCCCTCCCCTTCCCATCCTTTTATAACTTCAATGGGAATTGCAGTAGGGTTTGCCTTGTCTATAGGACCTAATAGCCAAAACTCAGTGCTTGGGTACTTTGCTTTAACTCTTCTAGCAGACTCTATAAACTCTCCTATACCCTTATCCCAAAGTAACCTGGCGATCAACAAGAATACTAACTTGTCACTATCCTTTGGAACTTTACCACAGAATTCAGGAGAAAAGAATCCTGTATTCACTCCTTCACTATTTAGTAAGATTGCCTTATTTGGAGACACTATCTTATTTTTAATAAAAAAATCCCTGTCTTCTTTATTTAGGAAAAAGGCCTTTTCTGAGAAACTGAGTGAAATTTTGTATAAACATCTAATTAATATCTGTATTATGCTTTTTCTAACGAAGAAAGAACCTAGTCCTGTTATTATAGAAAAAGACTTTACTCTGGCTAACTTAACTGCTATATTTCCAAAGATATTTGGCTTTATAGTATAATGAAAGACTAAAGTAGGATTTTCTTTCTTATAAATCTTATATAACTCCCAGACAAGTAGCAGATTCTTAAATGGGCTTTTCTCCTCTCTCTTTAGATCCTCTACTGAAATATACTTGAAACCCTCTTCTAGAAACTTCTCGGAGAAATTATCCTTTGGAGCAATACATATAATCTCAAAACCCTTCTCTTTAAGGGTTCTCATAAGTCCCATTCTAAAATTGTATAAATCACGAGATACATTAGCAACAAAAAGAAGATTCATAGGCACTTTCTAATTACTTTATGCCACTCTTCTATAATTTTACTTATATCAAAATCTTGAGCCCTTTCTAGAGCTTTTTCTTGATAACTTTTTATTAAACTTTCATCTCTTAGTAACATCTTTATGGCTTCTAACCAAGTAATTTCCCTTTCTGTTAAATTTCTTGTCTCTTTTAAAGTACCTTCTAATACAGGCATTAAGACTCCATACTTTGCAAATTCTGGTTCCTTTGTTTGATAATTAATCTCTGTACTTGGAGCTAAAATTTCTCTAGGTCCAGATTTACAATCAGAAGCAATGATAGCAGTCTTACATGCTAATGCTTCAACTAAGACATTACCAAGTCCTTCCCATAGAGAGGGAAAAACAAAAAGCTTAGCTCTAGCAATATACTTAAACGGGTTTCCTTTAAAACCCATAAAATATACATCATAGTCCTCCGAAAGTTCATCTCTATCCCAGACGTAAGTTTTAAACCCTATACTCTGCGATAAGTTGACTAAGTATTCTTTTAACTCACCTTCCCCTAAAATTAATAATCTTAGGTTAGGAAAATCTCTTTTTACTTCTTTAAAGATTCTTAAAAGGTGCCACTGACCCTTCTGTTTTGTGAGTCTTCCTAATGTTATCAGAAAATCTCTATTTTCAAAAGCTTCTTCAACCCCCTCTTTTGATCTTTCTGTAATTTCTTTAATAAAAACCGGATTATGAACTGTATTTATCTTATCTTTTGAAATTCCAAGTCTGATTAGTGAATTTGCAACCCCTTGAGATACTGTAATTATGAAGTCTGCCTTATTATACAATGTCTTTATCAGTATCGTATTTATCTTCTTTAAGCCTGTATTTCCGAGAATTGGATCTATATGTACCGATATTAAAACTTTATGCCTTTTAAAATATTTAGATACAATGTTAACAAAATTGGCCCTCTCTAAGAAGGATAAAATTAAGTCATTATCTTTTATTCTTCTTGAAAGCTTCATTGCGTATAATGGTATGTAGAGGGTCTTAAAAATAGAATTGACATCTTTAGTATGATTAGAAAGAAAATCGATTAAACTCTCTCCTTCTAATGAATATTTTATATCTCTTTCTAGTAAAAATATCTTCTCTGGCTTTAGGTATTTGGCTATCCTTACTAAAACTGCCTCAGCTCCTCCGCCTGCAAGGGAATTAATTAGAAAATATAGGGACATTGCTATCACCCTTTCAAGGTTAGCCTGTCATGAAGATACAGTAGAAAAGAGATAGGAAAGGCAATTAAACATAGTAATTTCAGATTTACGTTACCAATATAAATTAAACTTTTAAAGAATTCCCTTTTATGAATGGAAAACCGGAGATAATTTATAATATTTCTCAGTTTATACTTAAATTTTATCCTTTTACCTCGAAGCTCAATTAATTCTCTATAGTAAAGAATTGTCGAGTCTAAATTACTTACTCTTAACTCAATACTCCTACTAGTTAGTCCGTCTGGCTGATATTCTATATGACACCATACCTTGTTAAGATATCTCATTCTATATTTCTGAGCTATTCTATTCCATACTAGTCCTTCTGTGACAAATTTTCCTAAGTTGCTAGGAAAAGGGAATTCTCTCAAAATCTCTGTTCTAAAAACTTCACACTTATCACCTTTAACATCATAAAAGGTTCTTATCTCAATGGAGTCACTATCTATAAAATCATAAGGATATTTTGTTCCTACAACTTTACCATCTTTATAAGCGCATAATCCACTAATACCAGCAAAATATCTTCTTTGGTCTATAGGAATAGACTGCCAGGTCTGCCAGATATCCTGTAGAGAATCTTCTACTAGCCAGTCATCAGAATCTACAATAAAAAACAACTCTCCCCTTGCCTCTCTAACGCCTTTATTAATAGCTATATGTTTACCTGAATTCTGTTGGTAAAAGTATCTAATATCGAACTCGTTTTCTTTAATCCAAGACTCTACTATCGACTTTGTACCGTCTGTACTACCGTCATCTACGATGATCCATTCAAAATCTGAAAAACTTTGCTTTTTTATACTTTCATAAAGTCTACTTAATAGCTTTGCTCTATTATATGTTGAAGTAAAAATAGTTATAAAGATTCTATCTTTCATATCATAGATATTTGCTTATATAAAGCAGATACATAATAAACTTTTTATAATATCTACTAAAAGGTAAAAGAAGTCTAGGAAAATACAAAAGAATTTTAATCTTTAAAAAATTCTTTAAAAATCTTGTATCTTTTAATTTATACTCTTTTAATAACGTTTTTAACTTTTTGTTCTGTATTATTTTCATAAGTTTAGTGTGGGAATAACCATTGCTTGCTAAAGATATTATTACTAAAGCTAAATTTTCAGAAGCTCTAAAGCGAATAAGCTCTTTAACTTCACTACTTATACCGTGCTTAGAAAGATATTTTAATAATCTATAATAAGCACCTACGATCTGAAATTTTTTGAAATCTACTTTAGTCATTGCGGAGGATTGCCTCTTTAGATAGTAATGCAAAATTTCCGGGACGCAAGAGACTAATCGAGCATGATATAAAGCCTTAAGAATGAACTCTTGATCTTCCCCGTAACTGCACTGTTCAAAAAATTTAATATTATATTTGTCTATAAGCTCTCTTTTATAAAGAGAACTCCCTATACGTATCCAGATCTTATTTTTTAACATTAATACTAGGGACTCAAATCCACTTGTTGATTTATAAATATAGTCAAAGTATTTCTCATACTGCATTATTACTTTATTATTCTCATCAATATAATTAAACCCGCAATAAACTATGTCTGCATTATTCGCTTCAGCTTCAAAGTATAATTTAGCAAGGCAGTTCTTATCAATAATATCATCCGCATCTAAAAAGAATATGTATTTACCAATTGCATACTCTAACCCTTTATTTCGAGCCTTGCTTACTCCTGAATTACTCTGAGTTAATAATTTGAATTTTATATTTCTTAGGTTTCTCAAATAATCTTCAAGTATAGATACACTTTTATCTGTACTACCGTCATCTATAACTATAACTTCAAAATCTTTAAAGCTTTGGTTGATTAAAGAATCTAATGTCCTTTTTATATATTTCTCCACATTGTATAATGGTATTATTACGCTGATTAATACATTATTCTCTGGTGAGAGTTCTTTCATATGGTTTTTTTCCCAGTAGATTCTTCTTTCAGCTCATACTTACCCACTACTATCTCTTTCATCCTCTTTTTTATCTTCTCTCTATCCCCATTCTTTGCTAACATTTCTAGGTCTTTTACTATGGACTTTATTTCATCCCAAGAGAAGTTAGGGACTGGAGAGATGACCTTTATAATACGTGGATGTGCAGTGGGAGAAGTCTTTTCATCATCTGCCCAAAGCTTTTCTTCTATCTTTTCTCCTGGTCTTACCCCAATATATCTAACAGAAACATCTTTATGTAACTCAAGGCCTTGAAGCTCACAGAAAATCTTAGCTAACTCTTCTATAAATATAGGCTCTCCCATATCTAATATGAATAACTCTCCAGGACCTGCTATCCTACTTGCCTCTATAACCAGTAGAGATGCCTCTTCTGTAAGCATAAAGTATCTCTTCATATTGGGACTAGTTATACTTAGTGGTTGGCCAGAAAGTAATTCCTTTTTCCACACCTCTAAGACATTTCCTCTACTACCTAATACATTACCAAATCTAACCGTAGAAAAACAAGTTCCATTACCATTTGCCCTAATAGACATAATCTCAGTAAGCCTCTTAGTTAATCCTAGCATATTTGTAGGTTCTACCGCCTTATCTGTAGAGATATTTATCATCTGCCTTACACCTTTCTCTTGACATGATTCTATGAGATTTAAAGTGCCAACAACATTTGTAAGTACTGCCTCCTCTGGATATATCTCCATAAGAGGGACATGTTTATAGGCAGCGGTATGGAAGACTATCTCTGGGGAATAATAACCAATTACTCTATCTAGAGTCTCTTTAAATCTTACATCTCCAATTACTGGGGTAAATTTCCCTATCTTACCTAGATCCTTGTCTAAATCAAAGAGACCTGTTTCATTATTGTCTAATCCTATAACTTCAGCACCAAAACTCACTAAATGTTGAGTTATAACCCTTCCAATAGAACCACAAGCACCAGTAACTAGTATCCTCTTGCCACCTAAATAGGATTTTGCTGTTTTTATATCTATCTTTATCGGTTCTCTAAATAAGAGGTCTTGTAAACCAAATGGCCTTAAAGTTGAGATAGAGACGTCTCCTCCTAAAATCTCATAGAGCCCTGGTGTTACTAGCTCTTTGGCTTTAGTCTTAGAGATAATTGTATGTATCCTTTGTAGGTCTTTTCTTGATGCACTTGGGATAGAGACAATAATAGTATCTACATCATATCTATTAACAATCTTGGGAATATCATTAGTATCTCCTAGTATCTTTACACTATGTATATAGTTACCTATCTTTCTTTCATCATCATCTATAAATCCAATTACATCATAACCCAATTCAGGATGTGCATATATCTCTCTAAGTAATTTCTCTCCCGCTTCTCCTGCTCCTATAATGAGCACCTTGTCTTTAGACTCAGCTTTCTTAAGTCTAGAACGAGATTCCCGAAAATATCTCTGAATGAATCTTGGTAGTAGTATAATAAAGATAGAAACTCCAAACGATATTACAAAGATCGAGCGAGGAAAACCTTCTATTCCTATTGCATATGTCAAAAGAACAAAACATACCTTTTCTAACAAGACCATAATAGAGACTTCTTCAACCTCTTTTATACTGGTATAACACCACATATCTTTGTAGGGCTTAAACATAACTATTACTATAAGTCCGAAAATAGTCTCTAAAAGAGTGGACCTTAATATCAAGGGGTAATAAAGAATTAATTTAGACAATTGGAAATCAAACCTAATAAGAAAAGAGATAAAAGGAGCTAAAGAAAAACCCACCAGGTCCCAGATAAACTTTTTATACATTCACAAAAAGAAACCTCCTTCTTTAAACCTTTTTAGAATAGTTTAACATAAAGAAGATACCATAATCAAGTTTCAATAGACTCTTTTAAAGCTCTTACTACTTCTACAATTTCTTCCTCTCTAAGATTGTTATGAAAAGGTAATGCTAGCGTTCTCCTAGCAATGTCCTCTGTTACTGGAAGCATTCCCTCTTTGGTTCCAAACATCTCTCTTATATATGGTTGTAGATGTATTGGAGAGAAATATCCTCTAGCCGGGATTCCTCTTTTTTCCATCTTCTTTATTACCTCATCTCTATCTAATCCTTCTTTAAGGGTAACTACATATACAAACCAGCTCATACGAACATATGGCTTTACCACAGGAGGTCTTACCCAAGAGTACTTGCTTAATTTCTCTGTATACATTCTTGCAACATGTTCTCTCTTTTGAAGAAATAATTCTATCCTTTTTAACTGTGATACACCAAGGGCAGAGGACATCTCATCCATACGGTAGTTATATCCCAATCTTTCATGGTGTAACCAGGCGGACATCTCTCCCCTTCCCTGATTCCTTAAGCTCATAGATAATTTGGCTATCTTTTCATTATTAGTTACTATCATTCCTCCTTCACCTGTTGTCATCTGCTTATTGGGATAAAAGGCAAAACAGGCACAATCTCCAAACTGGCCAACCTTCTTACCCTTATACTCCGCTCCCAACGCCTCACAAGAGTCATCAATTACTTTTAGGTTATACCTATCTGCAATCTCTAAAATTTTGCTCCATTCAGCAGGATGTCCAAAGATGTCTACCACCATTATGGCCTTTGTCTTTTTAGTAATTTTTCTTTCTAGGTCATCTGGGTCTAGATTGTATGTCTCTGGCTCTATATCTACAAAGATAGGTTTAGCCCTTTCATAAAGGATTGCATTTACAGATGCTGAAAAAGTAAAAGAAGGAACTAAGACTTCGTCCCCTTCTTTTATTCCAAGAGCTCTAACAAGGATATGTAAACCTGCCGTTCCAGAGCTAACAGCAACCGCATATTTTACTCCTATATACTCCGCCATTAACTCTTCAAATTCTCTCATCTTAGGTCCAAGGGCTAATCTACCTGATTTTAGGACCTCTAATACCGCTTGAATATCAGAATCGTCTAAATCTGGTGCAGACATAGGAACCTTTTCCATAAGCCTCCTCCTATTCCCATTCCGTCCTTATCGTCTTTTTAACCCTTTAGATTATATCATATGGTATAATCTAGACTATGAATAAAATAGAAGAGCTTATAAGAATCTGCCAGAAATATAATATTGGGTTAGTATATCTATTTGGTTCACAGAAAGAAAATACTCTAAAGATTTTAAAAGGAGAAAAAATAGAGATTAGAGACCC
>JAOACC010000133.1 GCA_026418035.1 bacterium | reverse complement strand
AGAGACAGCCCTAGTATTGTTAAATAGATAGACGGTATAGTCACCTTTTTTCTCATTTTCTTTATAAAGTGTATACTCTTTTACTGGTAGAGGATTCTCTCCTGCAGCATGAAGCTCTTGGCTTATTATCTTCATAATTCTTACCTGTGCATCTTTGACTATTACTACTACTTGCCTGTCAATATACGGAAGCTGGTTCCCGGCGGTATCCACCTTCCAGTAGTAAGGGTTTCTCTCATAGTATTTGTTTCCAGCTTCATCTATCTTAGTCAGAACCCAAGGAGTAATGTCTGGCAGATTTGTATCCATCTGATTTTGAGCATAGGCATAGTGATAATTGAAGCACTGTATCCAATCTGCAAATCCCTCTTTTTTGGCAACTTCGTTAGCTTTAGCGTTATACTTGATATGGTATTGCTTTAAATAGTGTTTTGGTGCGAAAAATCTGCCATATATGTAACTCTTTGCCAAGGTGATATCTACAGCAGGATAAGGAGCTGCAAATGTAATTTTTATAGTATAGGGGTTAATCTTTCTCATAACCATCATTTTCCCGCCAGGGGTCCAGGCAGTATTCTTTACAGGTGTAAGGTCATTATTAGATGCTATATCTTCATACCAAAACATGAAATCATCAGCAGTAAATGGAGTTCCGTCGGACCACTTCATCCCTCTTCTAAGTATAAGAGTAACTTCTCTAAAATCTTTTGATATACCCCAAGTCTTCACTATATTAGGTGTAAGGGTCTTCAAGTCAGGGTTTATCTGTAATAGATGCTGTACTCTAACAGTTTCTGAGTCAACTTGCCCGCTCTGAGGGCCAAAACCTGCACTCCTATATTCCCCACCATATTTCCCTATTTCTTCAGGTGGGTCTACTACTAACGGTTCATCAGGAAGTCTCTTCTCTACAGGTGGGAGTTTCCCCTGTTTTACAAGTTCTGCTAGTGCTGGCGCTTCATTATATTTAACTATCTTCTTACCAGTTATCTTTGTATACTCTGTCGGGGTACTGTAGTAGTACCTTCTTGACGGTGTCTTCTGTGCAATTGAAGCAGGTGCTAAACTTAACAACAAACTAGTAACCACCAATACTACTAGCAAGACGCTTAAGCTTCTTTTCATAATACTTTATGCCTCCTTCTATTAAAATTCGAATTACATTAAAACAATACCCTTTTTAGGGTTAACTAGACTGACTTACTGGCTATTTCTAAATCTATCCTTATGCTATTCCCATCACCTTCCTTCTCAATTCAATAAATTCCTATTTAAGAATCAAAAGCTACCCACTCAGCAGTTTAGTAGATAGGTTCTCCTCTGTTAACAAATCCTGCTCTATACTTTCTAAATGGTCTAGCATGGCTTTCTTAGCTTTTACGGACTCTCCCTCCCTAATTGCGCTATAGATAATCCAATGCTGTCCTAAATATTTCTCCGCTCTTCCGGGAGTAGTAAGACTAAGCCCTTTAACAACTTTCCATAAATTTTGTTTCATAAGAGAGCCAATATAGTTCATTACAGAGATTAATACCGGATTATGGGTAGATTCAGAAATCCTCAAATGAAAACTTAAGTCAATAGTCAAAGTATCTTCACCAATACTTATCCTTTTCCTCATCTCATTTAGTATCTCTTCCATAGCCTTAAGATCTTCTTCAACCCTTTCTATAGCTGAGAGTCCAGCAATCTCTACCTCTATAAGTTTTCTGGCCTCTAGAATATCTAACGGGTCGCTCTCTTTACTGATCTTAGACAGAAAGAGATTCAGATTATCGAAGCCGTTATGACTAAAAGCAATAAAAGTTCCTTCACCGTGCCTTATCTCAACAATCCCTAATGCCTCAAGAACAGTAAGAGCTTGACGCAACGAGACTCTACTTATACCTAATAATTCGGCAAAATCTCGTTCTGCAGGAAGCTGATCCCCAGGCTTTAGTTCTCCACTATCTAACATCCTCTTTATCTGTTCAATCACTTCTATATATATCTTTTTTGTACCTATTCTTTCGAACTTCAAAACAATCAAATCCTCCTTAATTTGGTTAGAGGACTAACCACTTCGCATAATATCATAAAATATTTTTAGCGTCAATAAAAATGAAAACTTTCACTGAAGTTAAAATAAAAAGGGCTAGGCAAAAGCCTAGCCCAATTATGATTACTTCTTCTATTGCCCCTTAATGAAGAATTGCTCAGGGAAACCGTTGGATGGTGAAAAAAGTGGAAAATCGTATATCAAGCCTTCAGGTACATTTCTAAAGTTATTCTTAGCTATAATCAGCTGGGGTAATTCTCCAACCATGCCAATCATCCAAAGGTTCTTCTTATGGGTATTAATAATCTCTTTTATATACCTGTCTCTTAGATCTTTATTTGTTGCTGTTTTTGCTTTCTCCCATAATTCTGTCATTCTCTTTACCTCTGCTGGTGGTTCCATACCACCTTTACCTCCAGTTGCTATCCAGTTACCCCATCCAGGAGCCCACTGTTGTATTCCAACAAGCACATACCAAGAAGGATCGATTAACAATTGATAGCTTCTATCTAAATTCCATATACAGATATCATGATCGTTACCACTTAATCTAGTTACGTATAAAGACCTCTCCATATTGTTTATAGTTACTTTAACTCCTAACTTCTCCCAGTATGTCTTTATCATATTTATTACATCTATAGTTGTTGCTCCGGGAAATGTAGTAAAGGATATATTAAGTATTAAAGGCTTTCCGTCAGGTCTTAACCTTATACCGTCTTTATCTCTTTTATCCAATCCCATCTCATCTAAGAGTTTATTAGCCCTGACAGGATCATATTCTGTATATAGTTTCTCCCATTCCGCATCATAATAAGGAGAGCCACTTACAGGACAAGCTTGTCTAATCTTACCTAACCCTAGATAGCAAATCTGCTGAACCTCCGCTCTATTTATAGCTATAGAGAGAGCTATTCTAAATCTCTTATCTTGGAATATCTGTCTCAATACAGGGTCTTTTACAGATTGATTTAAGCAAATGACAGGATCTGCACCAATTCCTGTCTTCCATTGTACTACCCTATAGTCTCCTTTTTTCTGGTTCTCCATAAAGAGGGTATAGTTTCCTACATAGATATGTCTATCTTGCATATCTAATTCTCCAGCCATAGCTTTCATATTAAGAACCTCTGTATTTTCAACTAAATCGTGAACAATTCTATCTATATAGGGAAGTTGATTACCTGCAGTATCTATCTTATAGAAGTAAGGATTACGCTCCAAAACCATTCTAGTAGCAGGAGGCGGAACAGTTACCTTCCAGGGGAATAAAACAGGTAAGTCTGGGTTTTGTAGCCAATCTTTCTTTACAGCAAACAGTTGATACCAGAAGTTAAACTTCTCCTTCTTTACTATTTCATCTAGTTTATCTTGTGGGGTATATTTAGGATGGAACTGCTTTAAATAATGCTTAGGGGCGGGAAGAAAATCTTCTACAACCTGAAGCTGATAGAGAAAGATTGGATATGGCTTCTTAAAGGAAACCTTAAATGTATACTTATCGACTATATCTATTTTCATTACTTCCCCTTCTACTACAGCCCAAGCAGGAAGATTAGGATTCAATTCTCTATTTAAAAGGACATCCTCATAATAGAACTTGATATCTTCTGTAGTAACAGGAGTTCCATCTGACCACTTGAGCCCTTCCCTCAAGTGAAAAGTATATTCCTTTCCATCTTTAGATAGTATCCACTTATCTGCAAGGTCTGATATAAGTTTAGTCCCAGTATAGTCTAATCTTACAAATTTTACATAACCGCCGACCCTTGTAGGTCCCATTCTGTCAGCTAATCCTGTCCAGCATCTCCTCCAAGTTCCACCATATTGACCAATCTCTTCCCATGGTTCTATTACTACAGGATTTTTAGGAAGTCTCTGTTCTACTGGTGGAAGTTTTCCTTGCTTTACTAATTCTGCCAACATTGGAGCTTCATTGTATTTGGTTATCTTCCTACCTGTAGCTACTCTATACTCAGTAGGTGAATTGTAGACCTTCAACTCTTTAGCATAGCCTAATATTGAAAAAACCATCACTAAGAGGCACACAAATAATAATATGCTAATGACTTTTTTCATTAGAGCACCTCCATTTTAGGATAAAATTTTCTACTTAAAATCTTAGATACCTCAGACTTAACCCC
>JAOACC010000125.1 GCA_026418035.1 bacterium | reverse complement strand
ATATGTCTCTGGCCAAAGAAGAATGCCACAGAATAGGGGAGGTCCTAGAAAAGAAATATAACTACACTAAAGAGGATAACTTTGGCTATCAAGCTGAAGAATTTTTAGATACTATTAAGAAGAGTTAAAGCTCTCAACGAGTAAGTCGAGTCTGTCAAGAAACTAGCGTAAATTTCCCGGTATCTCATAATTACGGGTATCCTCTCAATCTATCCTCAAAATAGACAGCTAGCTCTGATAGTACTAGATGCCAATCTTTTATCTTTCCTGTCCACTTCTTGGTAACCTCCATTGTAGGTACTTGGTAGATCTCTTTTAAATATCTGGTTACCTCTTTAAGGTCTTTGTAAGAAACATATTCTTGCTTAGTATATTTAGCCACAACTTTGTTGTCTTAGCCTCAATAGAGTTTACCGGAGCGGCAATTGGCGCTATATCAATTCCAACTCAAAGCATTCAAGCTGCTACATTAGTGATAAGTATAATACCTATATTAGCCTTATATCCATTTGTCCAGAGATACTTTATTAAGGGTATAATGATTGGAGCTATTAAAGGATAGAGATAGTCCCCAATATTGGAAGCTAATATTTTATAGAGTTTTATGTTCTAACCGAAATATCTCTTAAGAAATTGCAGTGATTTATATGCATCGTTATAAAAATCACTAGAATAGGCTTCTATACTTACCCTTTCATTATATTCTATTTCTTTTAAATTACTGATAAATGGTAGGTAGAGTTCATCTTCTTCTATATCTCTAGGGAAGGTCCTACCTTCAAATCTAGCAAAATGGACGTGTTTTAGATAGCCCTTACATTCTTTTATAATAGAAGGATCTTCTCCTTCGCTCTTTAGGTGATAAAAATCTACTAGTAGTTTCACATTATCCCTATCTACATCTTTTACCATTCTTAATCCTTCTAAAGTCTTATTTATTATATTACACTCTTCTTTTCTTAATGGTTCTATGGCTATTGTTATGTTATATCTACTTGCAAGGTTACTAATGCGTCTAGTAAGTTCTATTAACTGTTGCCATGCCTTTTCCATAGGAAAACCTTCAGGAACCATTTTGGCTGGACCACTACCAAAGACTATTACATCGACCCCTAGTATTCCAGCCCTAGATATAACTAAATCTAAGTACTTCTCTATTTCCTTACGATCCACATAATCCCCGGTTAATTTTATCTCTGGCAGAAAAAAGTTATTACACGCTTCGCATCTTAGACCAGAAGCATCAAGCCTAGCTTTCAACCTCTCAAACTCCTCCTCAGAAAGCTTAGATATATGGGCTAAAGATAATTCTATATAGTCGTATCCAATCTCTTTGATCTTTTCTACTATTTCTATTCCTGTTTTATCTGGTTCTATAGCAATCATATTTCCGCAACAGCCAAACCTCATATTATTCTCCTCTTACTAGACTAATAGCAGTATCTACTATAGCCTCGGCAGTCAACCCATAATGTGCTAACAGCTCTTCATAATTGTTAGTAGATGTTCCAAACTTATCTTTTATCCCGATAAACTCAACTGGAGGATGTTTTACATTTCTGATCTGTTCAAGTATAGCACTACCAAGTCCACCTATAATGCTATGCTCCTCTGCCACAATTATTCCTTTGACTCCTTTTATATATCTTAATATCTCTTCTTTTTCTAGAGGTTTTACTGTACTTGCATTTATCACTTTTGCATAGATTCCTTTCCTTTCTAGCATGTCACTTGCAATCATAGCTTTAGAAACCATAACTCCATTTGCAAATATTGCTATATCTTCCCCATCTTTCAGTTGATAGAGTTTCCCTATTTCATACTCTCCTTCTTCACTCGTAAATACAGGTAAGTCATTTCTGTTTATTCTTATATACATAGGTCCATAATGTTTTACCATAGCCTTTACCATCTTTCTTGTCTCATTAGCATCGGCAGGCACTAGTACTACCATATTAGGAAGAACTCGCATTAAAGCAACATCTTCTATTGACTGATGCGTTGCACCATCTCCAAAATCAGATAATCCACAACTTGATCCACATATCTTAACATTAAGTCCTGCTATACATACAGATTGTCTTATTTGGTCATAAGTTCTGCCAGTAGCAAATACTGCGAAGGAATGGACAAATGGGATCTTACCAACTAGTGACAATCCTGCTGCTACACTCACCATATTCTGTTCAGCTATACTCATCTCAAAGAACCTATCAGGATATGCTTCCTGAAATAATATGGTCCTTGTAGATTTACTAAGATCAGCATCCAATACTACTATATTTTTATTTACAGCTCCTAACTCTACTAATGTTTTTCCATATGCTTCTCTGAGATTTTCTAAAGTCATTAGCTCCACCTCGCCATCTGTTCTTCTAACTCTTTTTTAGCCTGGAGATACTGCTCTTCTGTTAATGGACTATTGTGGAATGCAGGGTTATTTTCAGCAAAAGAGAAACCTTTTCCTTTTATTGTCTTTGCAATAATAACCTTTGGCTTTCCATAAACATTATCCACTTCATCAAGAACCTCTATTATTTCTCTGATATTATGTCCATCAATTTCTCGGACATACCAACCAAAAGCTTCCCACTTCGGGGCTATGGGAAATATGTTTAATCTTTCTTCTATAGGACCAGTTGCTTGCAATTTATTATTATCTACTATAGCGATAAGATTATCGAGCTTATAGTAGCTTGCACACATAGCAGCTTCCCATATCTGCCCTTCAGCAAGCTCTCCATCTCCTACTATCACATAGACCTTACTGTCCTTCTTATCTAATCTGAGGCCTAACGCCATTCCAACCGCTATAGATAATCCCTGGCCTAAAGAACCTGTATTAGCTTCGATCCCAGGAGTTTTTTTCATGTCAGGATGGCCTTGAAGTATCCCTTCAAGAGTCTTAGTCTTTTTCATCTCTTCTCTAGGTATATAACCTAATTCAACTAAAGCTGCATACTGCGCCAAAGCTCCATGACCTTTACTCAAAAGAAATCTATCTCTATCCTCTGCTTTAGGATTATCAGGGTCTATTCTCATCTTATGAAAATATAAAGTGGCTACAATATCTGCACAGGAACTAGAACCACCTAAATGACCTGCCTTTCCTACCCCTACCATTTCAAGTATATCTAGCCTCATCTTTAATGCAATTTTTTCTAGTCTTCTTATAGTTTCTTCAGAAACCATAATAATCCCTACATAGCCTCTAATATTTCTCTAACCCTTGTAAATCCTGTCCTACCACTATTATACACGGGAACTTTTACATCTTTAAGTCTTGACTCCAAAACAGACATAGAGATCTGAGCCATACAAATACAGTCAACTTCTTTACTTAATTTATCTACCTCTTCAAGGAGTATTTCATTATGCCCTTCAATATTACCCTTTTCTATCTCTTTGAAAGCTTCTGAACTCAAAACAGTCTTTATCTCAATCTCTTTTCCCATCTCCTCTGCCACAACCTTGAGAAGTCTCTCTGAAGATGGTACTGTAGTTGGTAATGTTGCAAGAAGACCAATTTTTTTACCTGTTTTAACTGCTAGTTCCATCATAGGTCTATCTATCTGAAGCATTGGGACATTAATCATAGGTCTAGCAAATTCGACCGCCCTATTAAATGTTGAGCACATAAGTACAATCAGATCTACCTTGGCTTCCTCTAAAAAATGAGCGTAAGTAGCAAATTTGAAATAATTTACCTTTGGAATAACCCCAACACCTGAAGCAAGGTTATCTCTTTGAATAGTATCATCACATAGATGCATTACCTGGACCTCAGGGATTATTTCCTGTATAAATGGCTTAGATATTGGTATAGTCAACGAAGAGGCATGAATTAAACCAATAGTCTTACTACTTAAGTCCTTTTTCATAGTAATAACCTCCTTAGTTTTTATTTTATCGGTGAGAGAACAAGTAGAGAAATCCCGTTGGTAGGAAGAACAATATTTTTTCTAGACATATTGTTAAAAACGAAGACATTAGATACTGGTTCATAAAGTTCAAGTCCTTCTCTAGCCTTAATAGCTCTCCTTTGTCCTTCCGTTGGGTAATCTGGTCTTCCTTGTCTAACCCATTCAGCATAAGCGTTGCTATGCTCTTTATCAAGTCTATAATGTCTTAACTCTATCTTAGAGGTGTTAAATGGCATATTAACCACCTCTAATTCAATCTCATACTCATCATTAAGGTCCCAATCATCATGATGACAGTATAACATAATCTCTATACTTTTATCTCCAGACATTGTAGCTATACCGTAAATTTCTGGTCTCTCACTAGAACCATTATCATCAGTAAATTCTAGTTGATTCTTCTTCTCTTGGCTCTCAAGATAGAGCCTTTTATACCCTAAAAGTGAGAACATCCTAAATAGGTTTAGAATAGGTTTATCTATTCCTTGAGTTACAAAAGTTCTAGTACCTTCAAAACATCTTTCTCCTCTAAACATAAATGCCCAACTTAATAATTTAAGGTCCTTATTATATTTCTCTGCTAACTCCATAAGCTTAGTAAATGCTGTTACCACATAACTTGGATAATACTCAGTATTACGGAAGTTTAAATTAGGATTATCAAATCTACCCCCGGCAGCCCAACCGTCAGGGTCTACTTCAGACAATACACACTCTAGATTTCTTAGCGTAGGATACTTTTCTATGATCTCAAAGCCAATTTGAACTTGGCTGAGTAACCTCTTTATTGATGGTAACTGTTTTTTATAGTGAACGTCAAATCCATACCCTGCTCCTTTAGCATGAAAAGATATAAAGTCTATTCTAGTTCCTTGAGAACCTGTAAAATAATTAGTTCCATTAACACAGTGGTCCAAAAATCTGTCTAGCCACTCAGCAGATTTTCTTCCTATGAAGGGTCCAGTGGTAGCTGGTCCCCCAACTTTAGCATCAGGCAGAATACTTCTGATTGCAGATTCTGTATAATCATATAACTTACAGAAATCTTCTAATGTTCCTTTCCAATAGTAATCTATATCGGGTTCATTCCATAATTCCCAATACCATGTTTTGGCCTCCTCTAGTCCGTATCTTTCTATACAGTGCTTTACCAAATTATAAACAAGCTCATACCACTTCTGATAATCTTTTGGAGGGTATCGCCATCCATCTTGTCGGTACTCAAAATAATTATTACCTCCAAAGCTCGTTAATGCCTGAGGCATAAATCCTATTTCTACAAAGGGCTTACAATTATATCTTAGATAAGTGTCAAATATACTATCTATCACTTTCCAGTTATATACAGGATTTCCGTTTTCATCTTCTATATAAACATTAGTAGAACCCCATTTATAAAATCCATGACAATTACCTGTACACAAAAGATGATGCGCTCTAACATAATAAGGTTTCTCAGCAAATTCCATAAATTTCTCTAAAACCTCTTCCCCCTCAGGAGTATGGGTATAGTTAATTTCATCATAACCTATATAGTTCCAATTATGTAAAAACTCACCCTGCCATTTATTGGCATCAACAAAAACTTTTACAGCTTTTCTTTCTACTTCACTCATAAAAGTCTCCTTTCTCAATTAGTAAAATAACTATCTATAGGGGTCTGCAGCGTCTCTTAAGCCATCTCCTAGGAAATTAAAGGCAAGCACGGTAATAACTATAAATATACCTGGTATTAATAACCAGGGCTGTAACGCTATAGTATTTATATTCTGGGCATTTTTGAGAAGAACGCCCCAGCTTATAATAGGAGGTCTTAAACCTATTCCTAAGAAACTTAAGGCAGTCTCACCAAGGATCATCCCAGGAATGGCTAAGGTTATGTTTACTATAAGATAACTAGAAAAATTAGGGAGGAGATGCTTTATAATAATATCCCAATCATTAGCACCGGCAAGTCTAGCTGCAGTAACAAAATCCAACTCTCTAAGCTCTAGTAATTTACCTCTAACTACACGTGCCAGATTACACCAACCTATAAGTGAAAGTATGATTGTAATTAAAAAGTATACCTTTAATGGGGACCAATTTTTGGGCATAGCAGCAGCAAGTGACATCCACAGGGGTATAGAGGGAAGAGATATTAAAAACTCAATAATTCTTTGAATTATAATATCCGTGGTTCCTCCGTAATATCCGGAAATTCCACCTAAGATACAACCAATAATAAAACTAAAGAACACTCCAACTAAACCCGTAAAGAGTGATACACGAGCTCCATAGATAGTTCTAGAGTAGAGGTCTCTACCAGATTCATCTGTACCAAAGAGGAAAAGGTAACCTTCTTTCGTCCCTATAAAGTGCCTATCACATTCTATAAGATTCCACAATCTATATTTATCTCCTTTAACAAAGAAATATATAGGATACTTTACACTTTTATCTTCTACATATATCCTTCTCCAAGTTATCGGATCACTTTCTTGTTTCAATCCGTAAACAAATGGACGTAAGTGAAATTTCCCAGATTCATCTATAAAATGTATCTTTTGTGGGGGTACATAGATATAATTGGTATCACGTTTAGCTGGATCATAGACAGCAAAAAACTCACAGAAGATACCAAGTATATAAAGTACCAACAGCATCATCAAACCTACTATGGCAAGCTTATGCCTCTTGAACTTTCTCCACATAAGCTGCCACTGTGTAGCAGTATATAGTTCCTCCTTTTCTACACTAGTTTCTATTTCATCTATTTGAGTAGTTCTTTCTTCCTCCATCGCTTCACTTCCCTCTTTTTCTATTTTATGTATATCTAATCCTTGGATCAGCCCATGCTAGTAACAAATCAGAGATAAATGTGCCAACTATCGTCAAAAAGGTAAGAATCATAATAGAACTACCAGCTAAATAAGTATCCTGAGAGAGGAGAGCAGTATAAAGAAGATTTCCAACTGTTGGAATATCTAATACTATAGCTGTGATAGTTGCTCCTGAAACAATTCCAGGAAGTACCCAACCTATGGTACTTATAATAGGATTTATAGCTATCCGTACTGGATATTTATATAACAGCTTTCTTTCTTCTAGCCCTTTAGCTCTAGCGGTTATGACGTATTGCTGTCTAAGCTCGTCTAATAAGCAGCCTCTCATAATCCTAATAATACTAGCTGTTCCAGATAGGCCTATAACAAATATTGGAATTGGAAGATGCTTTAAAAGATCTACGAACTTAGCAAAGCTCCATGGGGCATCTATATACTGAGCAGAAAAAAGACCACCTACATTAAATCCTAGATAACGGTTAAATACATACATTAGAACTAAAGCCAAGAAAAAACTTGGAGTTGCTAACCCGATAAACCCTATAACAGTAAAAATGAAATCTCCAAAAGAATATTGATGTGTCGCAGAATATATCCCAATAGGAATGGCAACTGCATAAGTAAATAGCAAAGTAAGGATTGAAATCACTACCGTCATAGGAAGCCGGTCGGCAATGAGCTTGCCGACCGGCTGTCTCCATTCAAAAGACCAACCAAAATCTCCTCTAAACATATTCTTTATCCAGTATATATACTGTTGATACATTGGTAGATCTAAACCGTATTGCCTGTCTCTTATAC
>JAOACC010000091.1 GCA_026418035.1 bacterium | reverse complement strand
CAATCATGAAAACTTAGATAAAAAGAAAAGGCTAAGGGGTATGCTGTAAAGATGATGAAACCTGCTAGCCAAGGAGATATGGCAATATAAAATTCTATAGCTTCTCTACGAGTCCGACGACTCACTTCTACCTCCTAAAAGGTTTAGCATTGGCCATTATTTTATTGGCTTTTTCTGTATACTCTTTGCAGACTTCAGCTGCTGTCTTTTTACCTAACCATAACTGATCAAAAACAGGCCAAACCTCTGTGTCTATCCTTTCAAAATAAGGATGCGTAGGAAACATCCTTATATATTCTAGTGCCTCGACACAGTATTTTACATTTATTCCTGGATACATATCAAAAAATTCTTTAGATCTAGCTATAGATAAAAGAGCAGGCATCGAAAGACCTAATCCAGTTCCTAATTTCTGTACTTCTGGCTTTGTTCTGTATTTTATGAACTTCCACCCAGCTTCCTTATTCTTAGATGCAGAGAGTATACAAAGTTGTACTCCTCCTAGAGTTGACGCTCTTAAAGGTTTTCCTTTTTCCGAGATTTTATAAGGTAATGGACCAATATCCCATTTGAAAGTTTTTACAGTTCTTAAGGTTGAAATTTGCCAGAAACCGGAGGAGTACATTCCACATTTACCGGCACTAAAGATTTGAAGTGCTCCAGGGAGCCCCATTTCTGTCTGTCGAGTAGGCGAAGGCATATAATTGTATTTATTTATAAGATCTCCTATGAATGTAAAAGCTTCAACTGTTCTAGGGCTATCTACAGTACATTTAGTAAGAGTTGAATCAAACCAATCTCCTTTATTCATCCATATCCAAGGGCTTAAATGTTCCCAATTTAGCTCAGTAACATATCCATATTGAATTACTTTACCACTACTATCAGTTTTGGTTAATTTTTTGCATGCATCTAAGAAAGTATTCCAAGTCCAGGTATAATCTATATCCTTGAGTCCAGCCTCTTGGAAGAGATTCTTATTGTAAAACATTACTTGATTATTTAAATCCATAGGGATTCCATACTGTTTACCTTCATATCTGGTAGAACTTAGAGAAATTGGGACAAAATCTTTCAAGTCAAATTTATCTCTCTTTATAAATGTGTCTAAAGGCTCTAATCTCTTAGCTACAGCCCAAGATGGGAAATATATATAATCCATCATCATAATGTCTGGAGGATCTCCAGCAGCAATCATAGTAAGGACTTTAGTCCAATAATCTGCAGGGTTGGGTATATCCTTTATATCTATATCAGGATTTTCCTTCTCAAATCCTTCTATTATCTGTTTCCATATGGGCATAGCAGCTGGATCAACCCAATAGATAAATGTAAGAGTTGTTTTAGAAAATGCTAGAGGATATAAAATAAAGATAAAAATCCATATTAGTAAAAATGACAAAACGTATTTCAGATAATTTCCTAAAATTTTATACATAACTCTCCTCCTCTCTTTAGCGTTTAATTTTCTACCCCTTCCTATTCTCCTCATCTATTAAAGAAATCTTTAAATATTTCAGAAATTAATTATAACTCCTCAACTCCTCTTCTTTCACCTCCCCAATAAGAACCTTTATCCCTTTATCTTCAAAAGCTTTCAGAAGCTCCTTATCTACTTTATTATCTGTAATTAATACCGTTACCCTTTCTATTGGCGCTATAGGAGTTAATTTTCTTTGTCCTATTTTCGTGTGATCTGCTATTACTATAAGTTCTTTACTTCTCTCTATCATAGTTCTATTCACTGTCGCTTCAGCCATATTAACGTCAGTCAAAACCTCTGTATCTATTCCATCCACTCCCATAAAACATTTATCTAAGTGGATCTTCTTTAAAAAAGTTACCGTTTCTTCTCCTACTAGCGCAAAAGATTTTTCTCTTAAGAATCCTCCTGGAACTACAACATTTATTCCCATCCTTGCTAAGAGATAGGCTATATTAATCCCATAAGTAACTACATGAATATTAGGGAATTGATATAGAAGCCTTGCAAACTCGTAGGCTGTAGTTCCTGCACTTATTCCTATAATATCATTCGGATTAAGAAGACTTATTGCAGTCCTAGCAATAGCTCTCTTTTCTGATATGTTTAGTATGTGTTTTTGAACAAATGATTGTTCCATGGGAGAAGATTCTCTTATAGATACCCCTCCCCATAACCTATCTACTAGTCCAGCTTTTTCTAATTCTCTTATATCCTTCCGAATTGTAACTGTAGATAACCCTAACTCCCTGGCTAAGTCCTCAATAGAAACTGTTCCTAATTTCTTTATAAATTCTATTATCTTTTCCTTTCTCTTTTCTTTCAAAATAGTTCTATTCAATTTCTAACTCCTTTCAATATTAAATCACAAAATTTCCAAAATGTCAACAGTTGGAACATGCTGGTTTTAAGGTCCATGTTTGTAACCTAGCAAGCTCTATAAGATTTGGAGCACTAAACCCCTCTGGGAATATAGTCCAATTCCATACTCCCTCCTCTTTAACCTGGTCTTCTAATATTGGATTTCCTCTTTTTATTTCGATAGTGTCAGGCAATATTTCTGTAGATGATATTAGTGAATTAGCTGTAGCAAAGAAATCTATTGGGCTTATATTCTTATCATTTATTTTTATAGAATCTGGAATACGATTATTCCTATCGATAAATTCTATCGTCCATCTGCAGGCAGAAAGAAAATCTTGTTGATTACATAAGGATAACTCACTTTTAACCCTTTTAGTAGGCCCATAGATCATTACAGGTAAATTAAATCCCTTTTTAGTTACTTTGGATACTTTATTGCCATCTATATTCGCTAAAAGCGAGGTAACTAGATAGAAGATTTCAGCGGGAGATAGAATAATATTATCAACTTTACAATACCTTATAAAGGAATCAACTTCCCTGGCTAGATAAGTAATGTCTTTTATAGAAAAGATTTTATCCTTAGATCTATCAGAGTATATGCTATGTATTTCTTTTGCTGTTACAGTTTGAACATCTGAATGTGAGGCTATATGGGCTATATAATTAGAAAGAAATTTAAGGTCTTTTTCCATTTTTTGATATGATTTCGTCCTTGGTATGGTCCATTTTGCTCGCTCTGGATTCTTACCTCTACTAAAATTAACTGTATCCCAAAATTCATAGGTAGCAAATTCACAGGGATGATACCATATACTAATTACCCCACCACCCTCATCTAGGAGTCGCTTGACTATAGAGTCAAATTTGTTTTTGCCAACTTCTACTCCTTCGTAGCCGGAATTTAAATCATACCTCGTTGTATTTTGTCTGAGTCTAAGAATGTTTAAAATTCCACAGTACCAGAATGGCTTTTCATTAAGCCCAATGTGCTCTGCTTCATCAAGATAGACTGGAATTCCCCACTTTTTAAGTACTGGATAAACCTGGGGTGCCCAAGAAGCACCTGGTTGTCCGTAGCAAGAAGGTGTCACATTAAAAGTATTTACTAACTCTTCAAATCCTAATCTTTCTCTGTGCTCAAATTCCTTTATTCCATCTTCCCAATTTAAGTCTTTTAAATACTCGGCAACTGTTGGATGAATACTATGTAAGTCTGTGTGATAGCCGATGTCATGTCTTTTTAGCGCCTTAATTATATCTTTTCTTTTACGTTCCTTTAAGACTCTAACCTTTTCTCCTACCAGTTTAAAAGTACCTTTTATCTTATTGGAATCGAGAATATCTATTATACCCTTGAGAGCATCATCACTTTGTGGAGTTATAAAGTCTTCTACATCAAACCAAATTAGGACATATATCTTAGACATATTAAAGTTCCTCCTCACTATTAAGGACTATCTTTAATTAGAGTTTAACATATTATGTTAGAATATAGACTTGTGAAATTATTATTTTAGGAAAGGAGATTTAGCAATGTCTTACGAATATAATTTTATTTTTGACTTTACTGAAAAAGATACTAAACAGCATTTTCCAATAACATTTGAGGTAAAGGAAGGAATAAAAGAGATAATAATTAGAGGAAGCTATAAACCTGAGACAGCTGATAGAGAATTATCTAGAGAGTTAGCTAAATCTGCATTGAAGATATATTTAAGTCAAGGTGATATGCCTTTAGATGTAGATGCTTTATCTGAAGATGTTTTAGATAGAGCGATAAAAGAGTTTATTCCGGTAAGAAATCTTATTAATTTTAGAATCTTTGACCCATTAGGAAACTTTAGAGGAACTGGTGATAATAGGATTTCTAGTGGAATTCCTATAAAGATAGGAGAAACTATTAGTTCCTTTGGTTGTGTTTCAGGAAAGATTTATCCTGGTATATGGAGAGTTATAATTGAGACTCATGCAATTATTAATAAGTGTCTTTTAGAGCTTAAGATTGAACTTAATAAGGAGGAAAAGAATGTTGCTATGCCTGACCTTGCCAATCCCTATAAACCAGTGTGGACTGAATATAAGCCTAAAAGAGGTTGGGTTAAAGGAGATTTTCATTCTCATACTAAACATAGCGATGGAAGTCTATCTATCGAAGAATTAGTTCAGAATGCTATCGGTAGAGGGCTTGATTTTATCTTTCTTACTGACCATAATAAGATTTCTGGTTGGGAGACCGCTAGAGAGGAAAGATTCCCACTTTTTCCTGGTATAGAGTTTACTACTTTTTGGGGACACTTTACAGCTTTTGGAGTAACTAAATATATAGAGTGGGACAAGATAAATCCTGATAAAGGAATAGTTGAAATTTCTGAGTTAGTTCATTCTCAAGGTGGACTATTCTGCGTTGCTCATCCATTTACTATAGGAGACCCTGTCTGTACTGGATGTAGATGTACTATTGATGTAGACTGGCAGTGTGTAGATACTTTAGAAGTATGGGCAGGGACTTTTAGTCAGAGAAGACATGAAAATACCGAAACTTTGAAATTGTGGAGAAACTTATTAAGTCAGGGATATAAAATAACTGGTATAGGTTCTACTGATATACATTCACTTAAAGACCTCTATCCAGATGTGCCAATGACCTTTGTTCTAGTAGAAGATTTAACGCTTGGTAATGTCCTGAATTCTATAAAAATGGGTCGAGTTTATGTAAGTAGAGGACCAAAGGTTGAATTTAGCATTGGTAATGCAGAGATAGGAGGTAGTATATCGGTATCTAAAGAGCCTATAGATTTGAGATATTCTATCTCTATAGAATCAGACCTTAAAGTTATCTATAATGGATATGAGGTTAATACCATTAGAAATACTAAGTCTGGAGATATAGAGTTTATTCCGGAGTATCCAGGTTATGTCTATCTTGAGTTTTGGAAGAATAAAGAGTTAATAGCTCTTACTAATCCAATATTTATAGGGAATTAGTTAGATCCAGCTACGTAACGTTTAAATATATACTGAATGACTTCTTAGAGTAATTTTATGATTTCCCCTACAGTTCTAATAGGTGATATTTGTCAAGTAATTCAAAGTATATTACTCTAAACTCTTGTATGTTTGGTAATTTATAGTAAAATATTATACAAGATTTTGCAAAATGAAGGAGGACTAGATGGAAGAATATATACCCTACGAGTTAAAAGGTAAAGAACATTTAGAGACTGTATATCTTGGCTCTAAATTTAATAAAGAAGAATCTATAGAGCTTAAATTTTATATAAAGACAGATAAAGACCTAGTGCAGGTAGCTAAGGATATAGCTAGGGATGAAACAACTGGGCCTTGGATTGGAAAAGGAGAACCGACAGAACTTTTTATCCGCTCCCAAGCAGATGTGGATAGGATAGAAAGATATGGAGAGAAAGAGGGAATAATATATGTGAGAACACCTCTCTCTAATATATCTGAGGAAGCAGATCCTCTATATCAGTTTATTATGCTAGCAGTAGGAGGACCTGTATTAGAGTTTGTCTATTATCAACAGGTAGCTCTTTTAGACTTTACTTTTCCAGAAAGTTTCTTAAAGAGATTTCCAGGACCAAAGTTCGGTATAAATGGAGTAAGAAAACTTTTAAATCTTAAAGATGGAGAACCTATTATTGGAACAATTATGAAGCCATGTGCAGGGTTAACTCCGAGGGAAGTAGCAGAAAAGTGCTATCAAGCTGCTCTTGGTGGTATAATGTTTATAAAAGATGATGAGAAGATGCTTGGACCTGAGTATTGTCCTCTAGAAGAGAAAGTAAAGTTGGTTTCTCAAGCTTTAAAAAGAGCAGAAGAAGAAACTGGTCGAAAGTGTCTCTATGCTCCGCATATAGTTGCTAGGGCTGATAAAATTAAAGATATTGCTAAAAGAGCCATAGAATGGGGAGCTACTGCATTGATGTTTAACGCGGTGCTCGGTCATACATATGAGGTTCTTACTATTTTAGCTGAAGATAAGGATATAAATGTTCCTCTCTATGCTCACTCTGGAGGAAGATCAGGGCTCTCCACTGGGCCTAGAAGAATAGACGATACTGTAATAGCTAAATTGTTGAGATATAGTGGAGCAGATTTCTTTCAGCATGGAGTCTTTGGTATGAAGGAGATGCATGTTGCATCATTGGATGATGGCTTACTTCATAATTTAATCAGAGTCCTGAGAGAAGATACTCCTGGTATTAAAGATACAATTCCTGTATCTGCCGGTGGGCTTGGAGTAACCAATGTTGGAATAAATCTTAAAGAACATAAAGATGATAGATTTGGTTATGGTGTTGCCCTCTTGGCAGGGTCTAATGTCTTAAAGCATCCTGATGGGCCAAAAGCAGGAGCCATAGCAATGCATCAGGCTGTTCAGGCTTATTATGATGGAGGAATTATAGAAAAAGAAAAATTAAGAGAATACGCAGAAAAAAAGGGTTTAAAGGAGTTATTGAAGTTATTATAAAACTAGGAATTTTGAAGTTTTATAGCTAAGGATAAGTAGAGATTTTTGCCCCTATATAGATGGTTAAGCCCATAACTATCAGATAGAGAAGAGTATAGGGAAATATGAATCTCATTAGATTTCCCTCTTCTCCCTTTTTATTTATTCCCGAAGCTGCCAAGGTAAGATTCTGAATAGATACAAGCTTCCCTCCAGTTGCCCCACTAGCGTTAGCGCTTGCTAACCATACTGTTGAGACCCCTAAATTCTTACTGGCTTCCACCTGTAAAGGTCCAAAGAGTATATTTGAAGTGGTATCACTTCCTCCTAAGAATGTTCCTACAGCTCCAAGAAATGGAGATACAAACGGATAAAAACTGCCAAATACTTGTATAAGTCTAATAGCAAGAAGTTTAGTCATTCCTATATAGCTCATAATATTAGCCATAGCCATCATAGAAGTAATAATTGAGAGGGTTGGTAAAATCTGTAATAGTGTTTCGGAAATCGCTTTTTTATAATCTCTAGATTTAGCTTTCAATAGTAAGCCTCCTATAACTGCAGAGAGTATTATAATTGTTCCAGGGGTATAAAGAGGATCTATTCTTATACTTTTGTCTATGGGCTTAAGATTTAATATGAATGAAAATGGATATGAAGTTAATGCCTTATTTATACTATTGCTAAATCTGGTGATAAGTATAAATATAATGATTAGTCCATATGGTATCCATGACTTTAGATCTTCTCTAAGAATTTTCTTATTAGAATCCTCTTTTTCTATTAGCCTTAAATAAAAAATTAAAAATCCTATGGTAAAAAATGGGGCTAAAACTGCAGGTAGCTCTGGTCCAACATACCAGCTGACAAGACTTTGAATTATAGCAAATACAGCTCCAGTCCCTAGGAGAAAAAAGATATTAGCTGATTCCTTCATTACCCTTTTTATAAAGAGTGGGATGATTAAGGTTATTGGAAAAAGCTGTAAACCTACTATTCCACTAAGATTTTTTAGAGGTAGATTGGTGGACCTTGCTAATGCTATTATTGGTACTCCTATAGCAGCATAAGCTACTGGGACAGTGTTTGATAGTAGAGAGACTATAGCAGATTGGTATGGAGAGAATCCTAAAGATAAAAGTATAGCAGATGGAATTATAACTGATGTTCCAAATCCTGCTATACCTTCAAGAAGTCCCCCGAAACAAAATGCTATTATAAGCGCTTGTATTATCTTTCTTTCTGACAAACCGGATAGAGTTCTTTTGATACCTTCAATCGCTCCAACCTCACAAATAAGTCTATAAGTGAAAAGAGCAGAAAAAATAGTCCAAACAATTGGATATAAAGAAGAAATAAACCCATCTAAGAGATTCCAACAAAGGATATTTATTGGTGTTTCCCAAAAGAATATAGCTCCTAAGATTGTTAAGAGAAGAGAGATTATACAGGCTAAATATGGCTTTGTTACTCTGGATATAAGTGCAAAGCATAACCATAGTAAAGGAAGCACAGAAGATACTAACTTTAATAGCTCTTTGTAGAGTTCTGTCATCTTTAACTCTCCTTATTTATGCATTTTTATAAGATTTTATCATATTTGACAGAAACTAGCATCTTAAGTATAATAATGTCCTATGCGCAGAGTATCTATATTCGAATCACTTCGATATAGAAACTTTAGGCTTTTTTGGAGTGGACAACTTATTTCCCTTATAGGCAGTTGGATACAAAATGTTGCTCAAGGGTGGCTTGTCCTTGAACTTACAAATTCTTCCTTTCTGTTAGGTTTGGTTAATTCTATAGGTTCTTTACCGGTTCTCTTTTTCTCTATAATAGCAGGAGTTATAATCGATAGAATAAGAAAAAGAAACCTTATTATTATAACTCAGACTTCTCTTACACTACTTGCATTTATTCTTGGATTTCTTGTATCTACAGGTTTAGTTAAAATATGGCATGTGATTATAATAGTCTTCCTTGTAGGATTAGTAAATGCATTTGATATGCCAGCTAGACAATCTTTTGTGATAGAACTTGTTGGAAGAGAGTCTCTTATGAATGCCATAGCTCTTAATTCTTCTATCTTTAATGCAGCCAGGATGATTGGTCCTGCGATAGCTGGAATTATGGTCTCTTCAGTAGGAGTTGCTGGTTGTTTTTACATAAATGCTATATCTTTTATTCCAGTTATTATAAGTCTATTCTTAATAAATGGGGAATTTAGAATAGAGAGAAGGGAGATTTCCAATTCCCTGATAGAAGACCTTAAGCTTGGTCTGAAATATCTAGGATCTAATCGAGAGGTATTTCTTATTATCATAATGGTAGCTGTAAACAGTGTATTTGGGATGCCCTATACAGTATTTATGCCAGTATTTGCTAGGGATGTATTTAAAGTTGGAGCTCGTGGTTTAGGTTTTCTTATGGCTTCTGTTGGTATTGGAGCACTTATAGGAGCATTATTTGTTGCTTCTATAAGTAAATATAGAAAAAAGGGAAGAATATTATTTATTGGTATATTCTTCTTTTCTGCATTTTTAATTGTCTTTTCTCTTTCTAGAAGTTATATTTTAGGACTTTTAATTTTGATCCTTACTGGTTTCTTTATGATTATATTTACTGCTACTGCTAATACACTTGTTCAAACTTACACTAGAGATGATATGCGAGGAAGAGTAATGAGTATTTATACTACTTTTTTTGCTGGTATGACACCTTTAGGGAGTCTTCAAGCAGGTACTGTATCTAGTTTGTGGGGAGCTCCTGTTGCTATATTATTAGGAGGTACAGTAAATCTTGTTATGGCAATTACTGTGTTTATAAAGTTCTCAAGTATAAAGAATTTGTGAGGTGAACAAGATCTTATGAATATATCTTTTCTTTTAGCCTTTTGGGGTGGAATAGTTTCTTTCTTTTCTCCATGCATCTTACCCCTTGTACCTGTTTATCTCTCCTATATAAGCGGAGTATCCCTTCAAGAATTATCTTCTTCTAAGAGAACTTTAATGATCAAAGTGGTAATTTTTATTTTAGGATTTTCTCTATTCTTTTCTTTTTTAGGAGCATCAGCATCTTTCTTGGGGAACTTGCTTTTTTTCTATAGAGACCTTCTAAACAGGATAGGTGGAGTAATACTTATTATATTTGGAATTTCTTTTTTGGGTCTTATTAAGATCCCATTCTTATATAGAGAAGCAAGAATAAACTTTAAGGCTACTGGGGGGTATATTGGTGCATTCCTTTTAGGACTTGTCTTTGCGTTAGGATGGACGCCATGTGTTACACCAATACTTTCTTCTATCTTTCTATATGCCACAAAGGAAGAATCTATATATAGAGGTATCTTATTGCTTTTCTTCTATGCTCTAGGCATTGGAATGCCATTCTTCTTAGTGACGCTGTTTATTGATCTATTCTTGAGAAATATGGTTAGAATAAGAAAGATACTCCCCTATATTTCCTATATAAGCGGTATATTCCTTATTATTATGGGAGTACTTTTGCTTTATGGCAAGATGCTTAGTCAGATCTTCTTTTCTTGACAAAGATTCGAGTAAATGGTAAACTGTTTATGTAAAGTTAGCACTTGGATATTTAGAGTGCTAACAGGAGATGATGAGGACTATGCTTACTGAGCGTGAGGAGTTAATATTAAAGGCTATTGTGGAGGAGTATATAAATACAGGTGAGCCTATAAGTTCGAAAGTAGTGGCATCAAAGTATTGCCCGTTTGTAAGTTCGGCTACCGTTAGAAATGATATGGGTATTTTAGAAGAGATGGGCTATATAACACAGCCTCATCCTTCCGCAGGGAGGGTACCTAGTCCCAAAGGTTATAAGTATTATATAGAAAATCTTCTTTTAGATTGTAAACTTCCCTCTCCACAGAGGATGAGGATTAGGAAGATATTGTCTAACTTAGAATCAGAGGTAAGGGATATTAGAGAGATTATAAAGACTACGTCTTGGTTGATTGCTCAGTTATCAAAACTTTTAGCATTTTCTTATGGACCTATATCATCTGGAAGGTTTATTAAGAAGCTCTGGCTTACACCTATAGATGATAATAATGTCCTACTGATATATATGACAGAGACTGGCGATGTAGAACATAGAATTATACATGCAAGATATAATCCTCTCAATTTGGAAAGACTCTCTAATATCTTTTCGACTAAACTAGAGAAAGAGAGCATAGATAAGTTAGATATAAGAGAGATATTAGCTCTTCTTCCAGAGGAAGAGTCTCTAATAAAGGAAATTTTTAATTCTTTAAAGAGAGAATATTCTTATGCAGAGTCATATATAGAGGGTACAGATTATATAGATAAGATCCCTGAGTTTAACGACCCAGAAATTCTTAAGAGTCTTATAAATATAATAAATAAAGAGGAATTGGTAATAGAGCAGATAAATGCTGCTATAAGTTCTGGAGACGTATGGACTAGTATTGGAGAGAGAGGAAATCTTACTTTTATAGTAGTTCCTTATTTTGCTAAAAATCTTCCTATTGGTGCAGCAGGGGTAGTTGGACCAATAAGAATGAATTATAAGTATATAATACCCCTTTTAAGCTATATAAAGAACTGCATATCTGATATGTTATCGGTTCGTTGGAGGTGAATATATGGAAGAAGAGCTTCTCTCAGAGGAAAGGGAAAGTCTACCTGTAGAAGATATAGAGTCTATCAAGCAGCAATATAAAGAGTTAGAGGACAAATTTTTAAGACTTGCAGCAGATTTTGATAATTATAGAAAGAGGATGGTAAGAGAGATAGAAGAACTTAAAGATGTGATAAGGGTGGAACTTATTAAGGGGTTACTCCCTATATTAGACGATATAGAAAGAGCTTTTTTTTCAATTCCTGAAGGTAGTGACAGTAACGTTAAGGAAGGATTAGGGATGGTAATGAAAAATTTTCAAAGCTGGCTTTTTAATCAGGGAGTTAGGACTATAGAAATTGTTGATAATCTCTTTGATCCCAGATATCATGAGGCTATTATAGTCGAAGAGAGTAAAGATATAGAGGAAGATAGAGTTGAAGAATTAAGAAAAGGTTACTTGCTTAACGATAGAATCATAAGACCTGCTATGGTAAAAATTATTAAGAAAGTAAAGGAGGGAGAGTAGGATATGCCTAAGGTTATTGGAATTGATTTGGGAACTACAAACTCGGTAGTAGCTTTTGTTGAAGGTGGAAAGCCGACTGTGATCCCTAATGCGGAAGGTAGTAGACTTACGCCATCTGCGGTGGCTTTTACGCAGGATGGACAGATATTAGTAGGTCAATTAGCTAAGAGACAAGCCATTCTTAATCCTGATAGAACTATTCTTTCTATAAAGCGTCACATGGGAACTAATTATAAAGTTAGAATAGATAACAAAGAATACACCCCTCAAGAAATTTCTGCTATGATACTTAGAAAATTAAAAGAAGATGCAGAGGCTTATCTTGGGGAGAAGATAGAAAAAGCTGTTATAACTGTCCCTGCATATTTTAATGATGCGCAACGTCAGGCTACAAAAGAGGCTGGTATTATTGCAGGGCTTGATGTTATAAGAATTATTAATGAGCCTACTGCCTCTGCTTTAGCTTACGGTCTAGATAAAGAGGGCTCTCAAACTATATTAGTCTATGATTTAGGAGGAGGAACCTTCGATGTATCTATTTTAGAGATAGGGGAGGGTGTTTTTGAGGTAAAGGCTACAAGTGGAGATACTCATTTAGGCGGAGACGATTACGACCAAAGAATAATGGATTATCTTATAGAAGAATTTAAGAAGAGGGAAGGTATAGATTTAAGTCAGGACAGAATGGCACTTCAAAGACTTAAAGAAGCAGCTGAGAAGGCTAAGATAGAGTTATCTACACTTATGTCTACAGAGATAAATCTTCCATTTATTACTGCTACTCAGCATGGTCCAAAACATCTAAGTGTTACACTTACTAGAGCTCAGTTTGAAGCTATGACTAGAGACCTTACAGAAAGGACAAGAGAACCGATATACAGAGCACTGTCAGATGCAAAGCTTGACCCCTCTAAGATTGATAAAATTCTACTGGTTGGCGGATCTACTAGGATGCCTGCTGTTCAGAGATTAGTAAAAGAGATATTTGGTAAAGAGCCTAGAAAAGACATAAATCCCGATGAATGTGTTGCCTTGGGAGCAGCTATACAAGCAGCGGTACTTGCTGGAGAAATAAGGGATATTGTACTACTTGATGTAACGCCTCTTTCCCTTGGAATAGAAACTTTGGGAGGAATATTTACTAAAATAATAGAACGTAATACCACTATTCCTGTCTCTAAGAGCGAGATATTCACTACGGCTGTTGACAATCAGACCTCTGTTGAGATACATGTGTTACAAGGGGAAAGACCTATGGCAGCAGATAATCTCTCATTAGGGAGATTCATTCTGGATGGAATTCCTCCTGCTCCTAGAGGAGTTCCAAAGATTCAAGTTACATTTGATATAGATGCTAATGGTATAGTTCACGTATCTGCTAAGGATTTAGCTACTAATAGAGAGCAGAGGATAACAGTAAAAGGTGGAACTGGTCTCTCTAAGGAAGAGATCGAGCGTATGATTAGAGAGGCTCAGGCTCATGCAGAAGAAGATAAGCGTAGAAAAGAAGAGGCAGAAGCAAGAAATCAGCTCGATGGACTCATCTATACTGCAGAGAAATTGACTAAAGATGCCACTGGTAAGGTAAGTCAGGACCTTATAGATAATCTTAGTAGGACAATAGAAGAGATTAAGTCTGCCGATAAGTCTAGTATTGATAAGATTAAAGAATTAACCAATAAGCTTAATGATGCTATATATAAGGTATCTACTGAGCTTTATGCTAAGGCTGGTACTCAGCAGTCGAGTGCTTCTAACCCTTCTGGTGATCAAAAGCAGAATCCTGAAGGAGGAACAATAGATACTGATTATAAGGTTCAGTAATTATGCCTAGCAAGGATTATTATGAGATATTGGGAGTGCCTAGAGATGCCTCCCTTGAAGATATAAAGAAGGCATATAGAAGATTAGCTAAGCAGTATCATCCTGATATAAATAAGGATGATCCTCAGGCTAATGAAAAGTTTAAGGAAATAAACGAGGCTTATGAAGTCTTAAGTGACCCCCAGAAGAGAGCTCAGTATGACCGTTTTGGAACGATCGGAGAGGATCTCTCTTCTTTTGGGGGTCAGCAATATACTTCTGATTTTAATGGATTTACGAACTTTTCCGATATATTTAGTGATATTGATTCTACTTTTAATGAATTTATGAAAAGTTTCTTTGGAAGAGAAAGGTCTCAGACTAGAGAGAGAATACCAAGAAGAGGTTCGGATATAACTGTGGGTTTGACCATTACCTTAGAGGATGTCCTTACTGGAATTGAAAAAGAGATAGAAATAAATAGAAGGGAGCTATGCGACCTCTGTAGAGGAAGCGGTTTAGAACCTGGGACACAACCAGAGAAATGTCCCTATTGTAATGGAACAGGAGAATTAAGGTCTTCTCGTTCTACTCCTTTTGGACAGATGGTAAATATTATGACTTGTCCCACGTGTAGAGGAACAGGTAAGATAATTACACATCCTTGTCATCAATGTGGTGGAAAGGGTTTTGTTTCAAGAAAGCGTAAGGTTGTAGTGCGAGTTCCACCTGGAGTAGAAGATGGGACAAGGCTTAGATTAAAAGGAGAAGGAGATACAGGTATTAATGGTGGACCCCCTGGAGATTTATTTGTTCTTGTGAGGGTAAAGCCTCATCCAGTATTTAATAGACTTGGAGCTGATTTAGAATATGAAGCGGTTATAGATGTGTTCGATGCTATTTTGGGAACGGAGATAGAGGTTCCTACTCTAGAGAGGATTACAGAGAAGTTAAATATTCCTCCTGGAACTCAATTTGGTTCTACCTTTAGATTAAGAGGGAAGGGGCTTCCCTTTATTAATGATGGAGGTAGAGGAGACCTTATAGTCAAGATTAAAATAGAAGTTCCCCAAAAATTGGGGGAAAAGGAGAGAGAGTTACTATTAGAGATAGCTAATCTACGTGGTAAAAAAATTAATGGTAAAGGTGGAAAAACTTTTTTTGAAAGAGTAAAGAATGCGTTTGGAGGCTAGTTGTCTAGGTTTTGGGTAGAGGTAAGTATAAGCTATAATAAGAAAGCTTTTCCTTATTTGGATCTAGAGGATATAATCTCTAGTAAATTATGGGATATTAATTCTTCTGGAGTAGCAATAGATTCTTCAAGTAGTATTGTAAGGATAACTGGATATTTCCCATTTGATGCTCTACTTTATAAAAGATTGGAAGAGCTAAAGCTTTCCCTAGGGGAGTATATACTTTCAGGCCTAAAATTTAGTTTTAATATATCGGAAGAATCAGAATGGCAAAAATTTGGAAACTTTGAGCCATTTCAGATTGGAAGATTTTTTGTTATTCCAAGTGAAATCAATTATGATACTCCAAATGGATTAATACCAATATTTATAAAACCTGGTATGGCTTTCGGAACAGGACTTCATCCTACTACAAGAATGTGCATAAAATTGTTAGAAACCATTCCATTAGAAGGTAAGATAGGTATAGATGTGGGGACTGGTAGCGGTATATTGGCTATATGTATGTTGAAGCTTGGTTGTTTTCGAGTTATAGGTATAGACAATGACCTAGTAGCTATATCTGATGCAAGAGAGAATGCTCTTAAAAGTGGGGTATTAGATAATTTGGAACTTAGACTAGGCGATCTACTTAACGATTATAACGAGGGAGGGGTAGATGTTATTGTAGGTAATCTTCTTCCACAGCTTATGATTCCTCTCTTTAGAAAGATTCCTTCGACTTTAAATATCGGAGGACATCTTATTGTGAGCGGATTTTCTGAGAATGAGTCTAAAGATATTGAAGAGCTTGCTTTATCTTACAGTCTTTCTTTAAAAGAAAAACTCGAAGAAGAAGGATGGTCTGCACTTCTATTCACCTATGACGCTCCTTAGAATTTTTTTAGAGAACATTTCTGACACAATTAGAGTTTTTGACAGAGAGATCTTACGTCATGTGTATGCTAGAAGGCTATCTGAGGG
Source organism: bacterium (assembly GCA_026418035.1). Lineage (GTDB taxonomy): Bacteria > DUMJ01 > DUMJ01 > DUMJ01 > DUMJ01 > DUMJ01. The sequence continues at coordinate 9,008 of JAOACC010000091.1, read as the reverse complement.
TGATGAGGTAATAGTCTGTGATAAGAGTGGAGATACATATTTATATAAAATAAAAAAAAGAGATTATAGGGATATCTTATTAGAGAGAATAGGGCCTATAGAATTTTCTTATCCACCGCGGAATATTATATATGCACAAGCCCTTCTTAAACCTAAAAAGCTAGAATCTGTAATAACTTATAGTACCCAATTTGGAGTCGAAGCTTTTGTCTTCTTTATCTCTAAGAGATCATCTGTAAGAGATTTAGGTGTGGTAGAGAAAAGATTAGAGCGATTAAAGAAGATAGCTAAGTCTTCTGCGGAGATTTCTATGAATAAACCTCCTAGGATAGAGACCACCTCTAATCTGTCTACTCTTTTAGAGCAGTTCAATAATTATAAACCTCTTCTCCTCTATGAAAATTCTCAGGAAAGGTTAAACTTAGAATGGCTTAGAATCAATAATATCAAAGATATTCTTCTTATTATAGGTCCAGAAGGTGGGTTTGAAGATGAAGAGGTTGAGTTGGTTAGAGAAAAAGGTGGATATATTCTCTCTTTAGGAGAAAGAATCTTGACTTCAGAAGTGGCAGGTTTTGTTGTTCTCTCACTGCTTCAATTTGGGATTTGATTAGTATGAAGTTTCGAATATATACATTTGGTTGTAAGACTAATCAATGTGATTCGGAGGCTTTGAGGCGAATTCTTATTAATTCTATGGAGGAAGCTGATGATGAGGATGCTCCAGATATTATTATTGTTAATACCTGTTCAGTAACTCATATATCAGAAAGAAAGGCTCGAACACTTATTAGACATCTGATGAAAACTTATCCTAACGCTAGAATAATTGTTACTGGCTGTTATGCGGAAAGAGACTCTAAGAGTTTAGAAAAATTGGGAAACCTTATAGTAATAGGTAACAAAGAAAAAGAGAATATCCCCAGGCTATTCTTATCAGATTTAAAGCCCAAGATATTACCCGAGGATAAGAATAAGAGGGTAAGAGCTTTTGTAAAGATTCAAGATGGTTGTGATGATTTTTGTTCTTATTGTATAGTTCCATATGTAAGAGGTTCAGTTCGATCAAGAAGTATTAATGAAATCTTAGATGAAATTAAAATCTTAGCTGATCTTGGATATCCAGAGATAGTGCTGACTGGGATTCATATAGGAAGATTTGAAGATAAGGAGAAAAGACTTCCAGATCTAGTGAAACTTATATATAGAGAAATCCCTGAAATAAAGAGAATTAGATTAAGTTCATTAGAACCTCAAGAGGTAAGTAGAGAGGCTATAGAGCTCTTTAATGAAATCCCCAATTTATGTCCTCATATACACTTAGTTGCTCAAAGTGGAAGTAATAAGGTCTTGAAGGATATGAAAAGAAAATATACAAGAGAGGAGTACCTCTCTTTAGTAAAGGCATTTAGATCTATCAGAGATGATATAGAGTTTACAACTGATATAATAGTTGGTTTTCCTACCGAAGAAGAGGATGATTTTATTGATACCCTTTCATTGATAGAAGAGGTTGGCTTCGTTAAAGTCCATATCTTTCCATTTTCTCCTAGACCTGGAACGGAGGCATTTTTGCTGAAACAAATAGATAGGAGAATAATTAAAGAGAGAGAGGAAAGGCTTAAAGAATCAAGCCTAAATATAGCATCTGATAGAATTAAGTATCTTATAGGAAAGGATGTTGAAATCCTAGTAGAAAGATATACTGAGAATGTAGCAGTTGGACTAACTCCTTCTTATCTCAGAGTATATTCAAATACGAACTCCCCTGTCTCAGTTGGAAGTTTCTTAAAGGTCTGTATTGAAGGTTTAGAGAAAGGAAAGGATAGTATTATTCTTAGAGGGAAAGCCTCTATCTAATATTGATTTTCTGATGACTAGTGATATAATTCTATCTCTAGGTGATGATGTATGTTAGGAAGGATTAGAAATGTAGCAGTTATAGGTTTAGGTAGATTTGGTTTTTCTCTAGCTGTAAGCTTACAACAGCTAGGTTGTAACGTATTAGCTATAGATAGTGATGCAGATGTTATAGAGAGTATAAAGGATAGTATATCACAAGCTTTGGTTTTGGATGCTACTGATGAAACTGCTTTAAGAGAAGCTGGAATTGGAGATATGGATGCGGTATGTATCTCAATGGGAAGAGATCTACAATCAAGCGTTCTGACTGCTCTTATAGTTAAAAAGCTTGGCATAAGATATATCTTAGCTACCGCAATAAATGATTTACATAGAAAAATACTAGAAAAGATTGGGGTAGATTTAGTTGTATTCCCTGAGAAAGATATGGGTGCTAGGATTGCCTATAGGTTGACTCATCCTACTGTCCTAGAGAGAATTGAAGTCTCACCAGATATAGAAATGTTAGAGATAGATCCTTTAGATTGGATGATAGGGAAATCCTTGGCAGAGATTGACCTGCCGAAGAGGTATGGTGTAAGAATTTTTGCTATAAGACGAGGGGATAAGACTATAACTGAACTTACTGGGAATACTAGGGTCTTAAAGGATGATAAAATATATATCTATGGTAGACATAGCGTCTTAGAGAGATTTGTGGAGCACTAGCTATGCAAAGAGAGAATAATCCTTGGCGCTTTATTGTCTTAAGTTTTCTTTTTATAATCCTTGTAGGAGCATTTTTACTTACCTTGCCAATTTCTTCTCGGTCTGGAAGATTTACTAATCCTATTGATGCCCTTTTTACTGCAACTTCTGCTACCTGTGTTACTGGCCTAGTAGTTTTTGATACTGGTACATATTGGTCTCTTTTTGGCCAGATAGTTATTCTAATTTTAATTCAGCTAGGTGGTATTAGCTATATGACTCTTTTGAGTTTTTTAGCTCTACTTCTTCGTAGGCAGGTTTTTCTTCATGAAAGGATTATCTTGCACGAAACTCTTAATACATGGTCTATCAGAGGGGTTATGAGGTTGGCTAGGTTAGTATTTTTCACTGTAGTCCTATTTGAGGGAATTGGAGCAATACTTTTATTCCTAGTCTTTATAAAAGATTATCCAATTATAACTTCTATAAAATTTGCCATATTCCACAGTATTTCTGCTTTCTGCAATGCGGGTTTTGATCTTTTAGGTGGTTTTAGGAGTTTTACTGGATATGTAAGTAATTCCTTGTTGGTCTTTACTATGACTTCTCTGATTATTTTAGGTGGTATAGGGTTTATAGTTATACATGATATTCGGAGTAATCTTCTTAAATGGAGGAAACTTACTGTACATTCTAAAGCAGCTATAATAATGACTCTTATACTTATAGTCTCTGGTACAATGGTTATTGGCTTTTTGGAATGGAAAAATCCGAATACTATGGGTAATCTCCCTTTAAAAGGCAAACTACTTGCTTCTTACTTTCAAAGTGTAACGCCTAGAACGGCTGGTTTTAACACTATTAGCATTGGAGGAATGCGCCCTGAGACTTTACTGTTTATCATACTACTTATGTTTATTGGGGCATCCCCAGGAGGTACTGGAGGGGGTATAAAAACGGTAACATTTGCAGTTCTTCTATTCGCAGTAAAAGCTACCCTTATGGGATATGAAAATGTTGAGATGCTTGGACGTAAATTATATTGGGATGCAGTTAGAAAAGCCTGGGCTTTATTTTTCCTTTCTTTAGGTCTTATATTTTTAAGCTGGTTTATACTCTTACTTACAGAGAATTTCCCTCCACTTAATATTCTCTTTGAGGTGGTTTCTGCTTTTGGTACAGTTGGATTATCTACTGGAATAACTCCTAAATTGTCTTATTTGGGAAGAATGGTGATAATTTTAGTTATGTATCTTGGTAGAGTAGGATTAGTAGTTTTTGGTTTATCATTCTTATATCCTCTAAGAAGAAAATCTCATATAGAATTACCTTATGGTGAGGTGAGTATAGGATGAGATTCCCTTGGCAGTACAATCTGAATAGACCATCACAATATGCAGTAATAGGAATTGGAAGATTTGGTACTTCAGTGGTTGAAACTTTGATTGATTTGGGGTATGAAGTCCTTGCTATAGACCCCGAGGAGAAGAATGTAGAAAGAGTAAGGAATATAGCGACGCACACCGCAGTAGTAGATGTAACTAATGAGAAGGAGCTGGAGGAGACAGGAATCACTAATGTTGATGTAGTCATAATTTGTCTCTCAGACCTAGAGAAGAATATAGTTGCTACTATGATTGTTAAAGAATTGGGGATACGATATGTAATTGCTAGAGGGTTGAATGATAATCATATGGAGATTTTAAAATTAATTGGCGTAGACTGGATTGTATGCCCAGAAAAGGAGATGGGAAAGAAGATAGCACAAAAGATGGCAATACCTGGTATAACGGACCTTATGGATGCTATCCCGGAGGCTAGAGTTGTTGAAATTATTCCTACTTCAGATCTAATCGGTAAGAAGATTCGAGACCTCACTCTTACTGGTGATGGTATCTTAGTCTTAGGTATAAGAAGAAATGGGGATATTATAATAGTTCCTAGTCCTGAAGAAGTTATAAGACCTAGTGATAAATTATATCTTTTTGGGACCCCCTCTACTCTTGAAGGTTTCATTATTTAGTGTTATCATATTGCTTAAGATGGCTTGTACTATAGAAGACAAGACCATCGTGGGTTGATTTTGATTTAGGTAAAATTCGTCCGGTACCGTATCGGACTGGAACGGAGGTGTTTAGTATGCGTATATCTAATAGGGAGATTGCTTTAGGTGGGTTATTTGGTGGAATTATCTTATTATTAGGGTTTTCTTATCTTGGTTATATTCCTCTTCCTACGCCGGCTGGTGCTGCAACTATTATGCATATACCAGTTATAATGGCTGGATTGTTATTGGGTCCTAAATTTGGAGCTATAGCTGGGACACTTTTTGGGCTATCTGCCATATATTATTTCTTAAGTATAGCCCCTCCATGGGTTTTATTTCCTGCTAGACCTTTTATAGGCATAATCCCTCCATTAATTTACTGGGGAATATTTGGGGTACTTAGGAAAAGAGAAAAGTCCTTTGTAAGGTGGGTTTCCTTAATTGTTTCGGTATTTCTCTTGATTCTTACCCTTAGATTGAGTTATGACAAACTTGGTATCAACTTTTGGTTTATTCTCCTCTCTGTCCTGCTTCTCTTAGTGATTATCTTTTGGATAAGGAGCTCTGACCCCAAGATAGTCTCTCTTGCTATTGCATCCTTTTTAGGAAGCTTAACCAATACCGTTGGGACACTAGGTTTGGCTGTAATATTTAAAGTCTTTCCTGTTGGTACCGCTATCTCTATAGGGATACTTCAGGGAATTCCCGAAGCAATATTAGCTGTTATTATATGTACTCCTATAGTAATGACTTTAGAAAGGAGAATTAGAGGATGATAATAGCGATTGATGTAGGAAACACGAATATTGATATTGGTTTTTTTCAAGGATATAGATTATTAAGACACTTTGAGCTCTCTACAAATAGACAGGCGACTAGCTATGAGTATGCTTTAAATCTTTCTTGGCTTATAGATAATAACAATTTAAAGGCTGATGATGTAGAAGGTGTTGCTCTGTCTTCGGTTGTTCCTCCGGTAACCTTGGAATTAGAGAGGGCTATAAGATATCTCTTTGGTCTAAAGCCATTTATTGTTGCTCCCGGTATAAAGACGGGGCTAATTATAGATGTGGAGAATCCTAAAGAGGTAGGTTCAGATATAATATGTAACGCGGTTTCGCTTGTAGAAGATTATAGAATATCCGGTATAGTTGTGGATTTTGGAACTGCTATTACCGTTGTTGGGGTTAAAGATAGAAGACTTCTTGGGGTAGCAATAGCTCCTGGTATATGGACTGCTAGTTCTGCTCTATGGGAGAGAGCTGCAAGACTCTCTCCCATAGATATATTTAATCCTCCTGAGAGTGTGTTAGGTAAAAACACAGTTACTGCTATGCAATCTGGAATAATATATGGCTTTGTGGGGTTGGTTGATAAACTTGTCTCTTTAGAATTAAAGGAGATGGAGATAGAACCCTTTGTTATAGCTACTGGTGGATGGTCTGAGAGAATAGCTAAGTACTGTAGCACTATAAACTTCGTGGACCCTTATCTTACTCTCAAAGGCCTTTGTAGATTGTATATGAAAAATCTCTAGATAATTGACTTTTTTATTTCTTTTCATAAAATATAAAGGTGAATATTGGAACAGGTAAATCTAGGAGAAGATGGAAGGAATCTGTTGCTCTTAGAAATATAGCATTACTCTATGGCGAGATAGCATTTATCGGGATTTTAAATGGTACTATTGGTACTTACTTAGGTATTTTTGCTATAAGATTAGGAGCTTCCAATACTCTTATAGGACTTATGTCTTCTTTACCAGCTCTTATTACTGTTCTTCTTATGTATCCAGCTTCTCAATTAGTAAACATCTGGGAGAATAAGATAGAGATAAACAAATGGACTTTTCTATTTACTAGAATCTTTTATCTACCCTTAGCCTTTGTTCCATATCTTCCTAATCCTCCTTTCTTTATACTACTAGTTGTTGCATTATTAGCTATACCCGCCACTTCGGCTAATATTGCATTTAATGTTATGTTTATTGACTTAATTCCTTCTTATCTAAGAGCTACTATTTTGTCAAATAGAAATATGCTTTTAATGTTTATACAGACATTTACTTCTACTTTGGTCGGTTATTTATTAGATAGGACTAGATTTCCAATGAATTTCCAGATAGTTATGTTTATTGGTTTCGTTGCTAGTATGATTAGCCTCTATCTCATGGTCTTTTTAAAGCCGATAAGGAGAATTACTAAAGAGGAAAGGATAACTATTGATTGGAAAAAGATATTTTCTTCTATATGGACACAATTTAAAGATATAATTAATATCTTTCAAGAGGACCAATCGTTTAAGAGGTTTCAATTTGCTACATTTATCTTTTATTTAGGACTTTATATTCCTATGCCTCTATTTGGTATTAGGATGGTAAGAGAATTAGACTTTTCTAATTTTGTTATAGGGCTCACATCTACGTCTAGTGGTTTGGCGATGGCACTCTCATATATATTTTGGAATAGAATTGGTAGAAAGGTCGGAGTTAGAGACGCATTATTTTGGAGCAATATAGGAATTGCGGTTTATCCTCTTATATTTATCATGCTGAAAGGTTCGTCCGAGATAATTTTCCTTTCTGCTATGGGTGGATTTTTTAGTGCAGGGTTTTCTGTCTTTATGTATATGGCTCTTTTAATCTTTTTACCAGTTGAAAAAAGAGCGGAATACTTAGCTATAAACGGGGTTATCTCAAATATAAGTCTTACTGTTGGGCCTATAATAGGCACTCAACTTTCTAATATTATAGGTTTACCGCCAGTATTTTTTATAGGAACGGCGGTTAGGATTATTGGAACTTATCTTTATTTGAAAGCTATTCCTAAAGAGTAACTCTAATTTAAGTTCCTATTTCCCAGCTCTCCAAGTATCGCTTCTGTTCCTCTGTTAACTCATCTATCTCTATCCCCATTGTTAAAAGCTTTCTCCTAGCTACTTCTCTATCTATCTCTACTGGAACATTCAATACCTTAGGTGGGAGACCTTTCCCTTCTCTAACTAAGAACTCTACGGACAATGCCTGATTGGCAAAACTCATATCCATAACACTTGGAGGATGTCCCTCTGCACATGCTAGGTTCAGTAATCTCCCTTTAGCTAAAAGATATAATCTCTTTCCTTCTGGAAGGGTAAATTCTTCTAATTGGTCTCTTATTGTTCTTCTAGAGATAGATATCTCTTCTAGCCCTTTTACATCTATTTCTACATCAAAGTGGCCGGAATTTCCTAAAATAGCACCATCTTTCATAAGATGAAAATGCTCTCTTCTTATTACATTTATATTACCTGTAACAGTTACAAAGATGTCTCCATGTCTTACCGCTTCTCTTATTGGCATGACTTCATATCCATCCATAACTGCCTCTAGTGCTTTTATATAATCTGTCTCTGTTATTATCACCCTTGCTCCCATTCCTCTAGCTCTATTAGCCAAACCTCTTCCACATTGCCCATATCCACATACAACAAATATCTTCCCTGCAAGCAAGATATTTGTAGCTCTTAATATGCCGTCAACGGTACTCTGCCCTGTTCCATATCTATTATCAAAGAAATGCTTAGTCATAGCATTATTTACTGCTATTATTGGGATTTTTAACTGATTATTCCTTTCTAGACTTAGAAGTCTATTTACTCCAGTAGTTGTCTCTTCTGTGCCTCCTATAATATATTCTCCAAACTCCTCCCATCTTTTATGTAAAACTGCTGTCAAATCTCCTCCATCATCCATAATTATATGTGGCTTTATTGAAAGTACTGCTTCTATATCTCTATAGTATTCTTCTGTGTTTACCCCTCTCTTTGCGAAGACATCAGCTGTGCCTTCTTTAATAAGAGCTTCTGCGACATCATCTTGAGTACTTAGTGGATTAGAACCACATAGGGCTATTTCTGCCCCTCCAGACCTAAGTGTTCTTGCTAAAACTGCAGTTTCTGCTGTTACATGTAGACACATACCTATCCTTATACCAGCAAAAGGTTTATTCTTGTTAAAATCGTCTCTTAATGAAACTAAAACTGGCATCTGTTTTTCTGCCCATTCTATCCTTAGTTCCCCTTTATCCATCTATTCCTCCTTTTCCCCATATGTCTGTAAAATATACCTTAAGGATAATTTTTATGATAGCAGCTATAGGAACTGCCAATATAACTCCCCAAAAACCTATAAGTTTACCAAACACTAAAAGTGAAAAGATAACCGTTAAAGGATGTAAACCCATAGTTTTGCCCATAACATTAGGGACTATAAGATGCGCCTCTATCTGCTGAACTACTAGATACCAAACTGCAACTTCTAATGCTTTCCAAGGAGAAACTGTTAATGCTATTACAATAGCAGGTATAGCCCCTAAGAATGGTCCTAAGTAAGGGATAATCTCAGTAAAGCCTGCTATGATACCAAGTATAA
>JAOACC010000074.1 GCA_026418035.1 bacterium | reverse complement strand
CTCGTTTATAGTTATACCTGCTGTAGTATGGGGAACATAAGCTACACATAAACCATCCTTCAAACCCACCTTATCTATAACACCTTGAATTAATCTTGTGATATCTATAAACTGCTCTTTAGATGAGCTTTTAATAGTAATATACTCAACCATAGATACCAGCTCCTTTTTATAGATTATTTAGATCCAAGTTTTATTATACCAAGATTCAAGTTATAATTAATTTCAATCTATATCCTTTGGAGGTATTCTTAGATGACTTGGAGAGTCTTAGTAACATCAAGATCTTTTGGTAAGATAAGTGATGAGCCGGTTAATTTACTTAGAGAGAATGGGATAGAAGTAGACTTCCTTACAGAGCCAAGAGAGGAAGATGTACTAAAGGTTATAGAAAAATACGATGCTATGGTAGTTGGTAACGATAAGATTACCAGAGGAATCTTAGAGAAGGCAAAAAATTTAAAGATTATATGTAAACATGGGGTAGGAGTGGATAATATCGATTTAGAAAGTGCTAAAGAATTTAGGGTAACAGTTACAAATGTCCCTTCTACAAATTCAGATGCGGTAGCTGACTTAGCCTTTGGTTTAATCATAGACCTTGCTAGAAGAATAACTGCAACTTCCTATAAAGTAAAGAATGGTAAATGGGAGCCTCTAGTTGGAGTAGATGTTCACCGTAAGATTCTAGGAATAATAGGTCTTGGTGCTATAGGCAAAAAGGTTGCAAAAAGAGCTATAGGCTTTGATATGACTGTATTAGCATATGACCCCTATATAGATAATCTTCCAGATGAGATTTCTTTTGTAAGATTAGTATCTTTAGAAGATGTCTTAAAAAATGCAGACTTTTTGACTATACATACCCCTCTTACAGACAAGACCAAAGGGCTTATAGGGGAAAAGGAGATTAGCATAATGAAAAAGGGTAGCTTCATTATAAATACCGCTAGAGAAGGGATAGTAGATGAATCAGCATTATATAAGTACCTACAAGATGGACATCTTGGCGGTGCAGGGCTAGATGTTGTAGATAAGAACTCTCCTGTAAAAGACCTTTTACTCTCTTTAGACAATGTTATAATACTTCCACATATGGGTATGTATTCAAAAGAGACTATAAACTCAGTGAGTATGGTATGCGCTCAAAATATTGTAAAGATGTTTCTAGGAAAACCTCCTGATAATATTGTCGTTTAGGTGATAAATATGATAGAGATATGTTGGAGTAATAGAGAAAAGGGGATAAAAGAAAAAGAATTAAAGGAAATACTAGAAGCTATTATAGAAGAATATAGACCTCTCAAAAAGATTCTTTTGTTACCCCCAGATATAACAAGAAAATACTCATTTGCAGGCAATATAGTATCTATTTTCTACGAACTACTTAGGAATAGTTGTGAGATTGATATCATGCCCGCTCTTGGATCACATATGCCAATGACAAAAGAAGAAAGGTTATCAATGTTCAGTAGTATTATCCCCGAAGAAAGGTTTATAATTCATAATTGGAGGGAAGATGTAGTAAATATAGGAGAAATTCCAAGGGATTTTATTAAAGATATCTCTGATGGATTATTCGATCAACCTATAGAGATAGAAATAAATAAAAGACTTCTGGATAAAAGTTATGATCTTATAATCTCTATAGGTCAAGTTGTCCCTCATGAAGTAAGTGGTATGGCTAACTATACGAAAAACATCCTAGTTGGTTGCGGTGGGAAGAAGACAATAGATAAGACACATCTCTTAGGCGCCTTTTATGGAATGGAAAAGATCCTTGGAAGGATAGATAATCCTGTAAGAAAAGTTTTTGACTATGCAGAAGAAAAATTAATAACTGATATTCCACTTTTATATATTCTTACTGTTACAACCCAATTAGGAAATTCTAGCAGTTTATGGGGAATTTTTATAGGAAGAGAAAGAAAGGTCTTCGAAGAAGCAGTAAAACTCAGCCTAGAGAAAAATGTAACATTTCTTGATAGAGCTTTAGATAGGATTGTAGTATTCTTAGAAGAACAAGAGTTCAAGAGTACTTGGTTAGGAAATAAAGCTATATATAGAACAAAGTTAGCTATAAAAGATGGTGGCGAGCTTGTTATAATTGCTCCTGGGGTAAGACAATTTGGAGAAGACAAAGGAAACGATGCTATTATAAGGAAGTATGGCTATATAGGAAGAGAAAAGATTATAGATCTGTTTAAGAGAAATAGAGACCTTCAAGAGAACCAATCTGTAACTGCTCATCTCATACATGGGTCTTCAGACGGAAGATTTACAATCACGTATGCAGTTGATAAAATTAGTGGTGAAGAAATAGAGGGTGTAAATTATAAATATATGTCTTTAGAAGAGGCTTATAGAAGGTATAAACCCGAGAAACTTGAGGAAGGCTTTTATAAGACAGAAGATAATGAAGAGTTTTATTTTATAAAGAATCCCGCCCTGGGATTATGGATATCTAGGGAAAAATTTAAAGAGGAGGTGCTCTTATGAGAATTGAGGGGAAGAGAATAGTTATACTTACTGCTCATGAATTTGAAGATATAGAGGTACTTTATCCAGTTCTAAGGCTATCTGAAGAGGGAGCAAAGATAACTGTTGCTACACTGCCACCTGAGTCTCCAGGACATTTTAGTACCCGTCCATACTGGAGAGAAAAACCAACTACTGGAAGATTTGGTACTACTGTTCCTTTAGTTGTCCTAGGTGAGGGAAGAAGATGGACTAGATGTTCTACTGATGATCTAAAGGCAGATGATTTTGACGCGGTATTGATTCCTGGAGGTTTTGCCCCAGATTATCTTAGATGTAATAGAAAGGTATTATCATTTGTTGCAGAAATGTACAGGAAAGGTAAGGTGGTAGCTGCTATATGTCATGGCCCTCAAGTATTTATATCTGTTGATGCGGTAGAAGGAACAGATATAGTAAAAGGTAAAAAGGTATGTAGCTGGATTGCAGTTAGGGATGATCTTAGAAATGCAGGAGCAGAATGGACGGATGCCCCAGTAATAAGAGTTGGAAATGTAATTACCGGTAGAGTTCCAGATGACCTACCAGAATTCTGCGGAGAAATAATAAAGGTGTTAAGTGAAGGCTAAGGTGAATATATATCTAAAAGCATTAATCTATTTATTCCTTTTTGGTCTACTACATTTTGGCTATGACTCTACTGGACTTGAATTTCTAAAACCAATATGCGGAACAAACGAGTCAGTATTCCAGCACCTAAAGATGGGTTTTTTCGCATATCTTTTTACTTCTCTAATTGAGTATAGAATTATCAAGAGAAGATTCAAAGGCAATAACTTCTGGTATTCTAGGATACTAGCTACTATCTTAGTCCCTTGGATAATCTTTTTAATCTGGTACCTTGTTCCTGCCATTTATGGTAAAGTTACTCTAGTGTTAGAGCTCTCTTGGGCTTTGATAGTGACTTATATATCTGGAGTATTTGCTGGAATAATAGAAAAAGAAGTAGAAAAGCTTAAAATCTCTTTAGGATTTAGAACAACTGTCCTCGCTCTATTTATTGTATCTATATTCTTATTTATCTGGTTTACATACAGACTGCCTTGGATAGACCTATTTGTAGATCCACTTAAGCTAGAATAGAAGACATTACATAATACCGTACTTCTTTAGTGCTTCTATTAGTTTATCTGGAAAGTTAACTGTCATAGTATATATACCGAATTTTATCATTCTTTCTATAATATCTTCTGTATCTACCCCCCATACCCTTATATCTAAGCCATAAGCTCTTACTATCTCTACTATAGATTCTGTTAGAGAGGGGGCATATGGACATATTTGCTTTATGTTACTATCTTTTACCATCTTAATAAGCTCTTTATCTACATAGTTAGTTAAGAATCCAACGTTAGCATTCGATTCAAGTCTTATTATCTCTTTTAAAACTTCTATATTAAAGGATATAAAGGTTGAGTCATCTAAAAGTCCTAGGTCTCTTACCAAGGTAAGCGTCTTTTCAGTAGCCTTTTTATCTTTTATCTCTAAGACAAGATGAACTGTCCCTCCGAATCTCTTGAGAAATTCTTCTAGTGTTGGTATCTGAACTCCTGCAAATGCTGGAGAAAACCAGCTACCTGCATCTAGTTTCTTTATCTCATCTAATGTGAGGTCATTAACACAACCGGTTCCATTAGTGGTACGATCGACTGTAGCGTCATGTATAAGAATAGGGATATTATCCTTAGTAACATGTATATCGGTCTCTATACCACAAGAGCCCATTTTCACTGCCAATTCAAATGCTGGAAATGTATTCTCTGGCGCATAAGCTGAAGCACCTCTATGAGCAATTACAAATATCTTCTTCATATCATAAGTCCTCCCTTTCTTCTATAAATCTTCTTAATGCCTCTGGATCTTTTGTGACCACAAAAACCTCCTGAACAACTGAAGGGGCATAGGCTAAAAGTTTCACTCCTGTCTTTGTAGCATATTTAAAACGCACCTTGAACCCTGAACTTATTCCTTTGGTTCTTTTTATCTCACCAGGGAATATGGCTTCAACATAATCTAGTGGTTCTAGTTCCTTCTCTAAGAAAGTTCTTAATCCTTGTATCATAGCATGCTCATACTTTATCTTAGAGGAACCAGCTCGATGTTTCAAAAACCTTCTACCCTCCAATTTAATTTTTCAGCTTCTATTGTAATTATAACAGTTGTATAATCTATAGAGAAATACTTTTTATCAAAGAAAAAGGAGGCAATAGAGAATGGAAGAGCCTATTCGTGTAGGTATAATTGGTCTTGGTCGTAGTGGTTGGAATATTCATGCTCGGACACTTAAGGATATGCAAGATAGATATAAGATTGTTGCAGTAAGTGATCTCATAGAAGATAGACTTAAAGAGGCAAAAGAAACTTTTAGATGTGAAGCCTACATTAACTATAAAGATCTTTTAAAAGATCAAAATGTAGAGCTAGTTATAGTGGCCACACCTACATACCTTCATCCTATATGTACTATTGATGCTCTTAAAGCTAGGAAGATGGTAGTGTGTGAAAAGCCTATGGCTACTAATATTAAAGATGCTGATGAGATGATTGAAGTATCTAAAGAGACAGGTTCTCTTCTTACTGTATTTCAGAATAGACGTTACTCTAAAGACTTTCTAAAGGTAAAAGAGGTGATAGCCTCTGGAAAATTAGGAAGAATCGTCCAGATTCGCATAACACTGAATAGTTTTGGGAGAAGATGGGACTGGCAAACTTTAAGAGAGTACGGAGGGGGAAGTTTAAACAATAATGGAATACATCTTATTGATATGGCTATTGCACTTCTAAATGAAAAAGAGCCTGAAGTCTTTTGTTATTTAGACAGGGCTTTAACTCTTGGGGATGCTGATGACCATGTAAAACTTCTATTGAAAGCTCCAGAAGAACCGCTTATAGATATTGAGCATACTAGCACCTGTGCTTATCCTGTAGAGAGATGGCTTGTTATGGGGACACAGGGAACTCTTGTAGGAACTACAGAAGAATTAAGATGGAGATATATAAAACCAGAGGAACTACCCCCTAGAGAGCTAGATTCTAGACCTACTCCTGATCGAAGTTACAATAGAGAAGATTTACATTGGTACGAAGAATTCTGGAAGGCTGAGGAAGATACAGTTACACCGGAGGCCAACTTTTATGTAGACCTATTTAATACTATCAGAAAAGGAGCTCCTTTGGCTATAACGCCTGAAAGTGTAAGAAAGCGTATAGCAGTATTAGATAAATGTCATAAGATGTGTGGATTATAGCCTAAATTATCACAATAAATTTACAATTGAAGACTTTGATTGAACTAAGAAATCTCTCCTAGTATAATAAATATAGAACAATTATAGAAAAAAGGTAAGAGAAGAAACTGGGAGGAGTTTCTTGTAACCTTTAAGGTAGTTTATGGAAGGAGGATGAGTGTGAAATAGAATTGACATCTCCTAAAGCTAATGTATGGAGGCTACAAAGTTCATATTTAAAAGACAAATTCAATAATCATGGTAATAATATTCCCTTAGAGCCATTAAATTGGGGGTTTAAGTATTATGGTTAGCGGTATAGTATTTGATATGCAGAGGTTTTCTCTTCATGATGGTCCTGGTATTAGGACTACTGTGTTTTTTAAAGGCTGTCCGTTGAGATGCCTTTGGTGTCATAATCCAGAATCTATAAATCCAAAAATTGAATTGGCATTTTATAAACATAAATGTATAGGATGTAATTCTTGTGTAAATATTTGTCCCACTGGGGCATTGCAGAATAGCGAAAGAGATGGAAAATCGTACAATATAGAGCATTGTCAATTCTGTTGGAAATGTGTAAAGGTCTGTCCAAGTGAAGCACTTGTATTACAAGGAAAAGTAGTTAGTATAGATGAAGTTCTAGAAGAAACGTCTAAAGATATACCTTTTTATAAACAATCTGGAGGAGGAGTTACTTTATCTGGAGGTGAACCCACATTTCAGTTCGATTTTTGTTTTCATCTACTGAAAGGTTGCAAAGAGATAGGGATAAACACAGCCTTAGATACATCAGGTTTTGTCTCTTGGGAAAAACTTGAAGTTCTTTTACCCTTTGTAGATATCTTTTTATACGATATAAAGCATATGGACTCAGGAGAGCATAAAAGGCTTACAGGAGTTTCAAATGAGATTATATTAGAAAATTTGTTCAAATTAAACGATGCTGGAAAAGATATAGAAGTAAGGATTCCTATTATACCTGGCTATAATGATTCAAAAGAAAATATTACAGCAATTTCTAGATTTATAGCTAATCTTAAGTCTATAAAGAAGGTAAAACTTCTACCATACCATAAGTTGGGGCTAAGTAAACCTTGGCTATTTAATAATAGAAGGGGCATTCTAGATTTGGAGCCTCCTAAAAAAGAGGATTTAGAAGAGATTAAGAGTATAATGAGAGAATATATTGATAAAGAGAAAATTTATTAGGAGGAATAACTATGCCAGATTTAACTTATCAGGAGAAAATAGATTTACTCAGAGCTAAGAAGTTAGAGCATACAAGGGAGAAACAAGAGGTTGTCGGCTTTATGGACCACGACGATTGGGGACTAATCCTTCCGCCTCCAACAGAAAGAGAAATAGTAAGGACTATAAGCTCTTCTGGAATGCCGATAACAGATGTCTTATTAAAGAGTTTCAAGGTTATTCCCAATCATCCAAGTGGTGGATTCTTTGGTCCTAGATCCTGTGGAGAAAATTTTAGAAAACTTCTAGAGGTTCATCCTGTATACATAGACCCTATAAGTTCTCTTGCTGGAGCTTATATGGTTAACTTTATGTCTTATAGAAATCCTCATTGGAATCCAGATTTTGACTATTCACACCTTCATAAAGAACAAGAATTATACCAGTTGGTCACAGGTATTGGAGCTACACAGCATTTCTGTCAAGATATGGAAATTGGACTTAGATTGGGTTGGAAAGGCATCTTAGATAAAATCAGATATTTTAGAAAAATAAATAGTATTGAATCGTTCGAATTTTATGATGGATTAGAATCTGTAGTCTTAGGAATCCAGAACTGGGTTTATAGAACAGCCCAAACTGCAAAAGCTATGGCGCAGTATGAAGAGAATTTAGAATTAAGAAGAAATCTTGAAGAGATAGCTGAAATGAATGAGAGGTTAATAAATGAGCCTCCTAGGACTTTTAGAGAGGCATGTCAATGGATACTATGGTATTTAATAACTGCAAGGATGTATAATGGAAGTGGATCTCTAGGAAGACTCGATGTAATGCTCTATCCATTCTATAAAAGAGATAAGGAAATGGGAATCTTGTCTGATGAAGAAGCAATATTCCACATAGCATGTCTATTATTAAGAGATACCGCATATATACAACTTGGAGGATATGACAGGGATGGAAAAGATGTGACTAATCCTCTTTCTTATCTCATTCTTGAGGCAGCCCATCAATTGAAGATTCCTGCTAATATAGGTGTCTGTGTTGGAGAAGGTATAGATAAGAATCTTCTATATAGAGGGGTAGAGATCCTAATAAAGGATAAAACAGGAATTCCTAAGTTTTTAGGCGCAGATAATATAGTAAATGGATTTGCTAAAAATGGTTATCCGTTAGAGATAGCTAGAGAAAGAGCATATGCAGGATGCCATTGGTATGGTATTCCTGGAAGGGAATATACAATAATGGATTGTGTAAAGATTAATTTTGCCACCATATTCGATGTCGCCTTAAGAGAAATGATGCAAGAATCTGGATGTACACCAAGCGCTAAAGAGTTATGGGATAGATTTACAAAGCATTTAAGGATTGCCATAGATACTATAGCTAAGGGATTAGATTTTCATCTAGAGTATATGCATAAGGTCTTCCCTGAATTAGTTCTAGATCTTTGTTCTCATGGTCCTATAGAAAAAGGATTAGATGCTTCCCATGGTGGAGTGGAGTTTTACAATATGTGTGTAGATGGAGCAGGTTTGGCTACAGTTGCCGACTCTTTTGGTGCAATAGAGGAGAGAATTGAAAAAGAGGGGAAATTAACCTGGCAGGAACTTATGTATTATCTTGATAATAATTGGGCTGGACTTGACGGTGAAAGAATTAGACTCCTTATGAAAAATACTCCTAGATATGGAAGTGGTGTTTCAATTGCTGATGAATATGCTATTAGAATATCTAAAGTCTTCACACAGATGGTAAAAGAAAAACCTACCCCTAATGGATACAATATGATCCCAGGATTATTCTCTTGGGCAAATACTATTCCGATGGGTAAGAATCTAGGGGCTACTCCAAACGGAAGACATGCTGGAGACCCAATTTCTCATGGGGCTAATCCTGATCCTGGTTTTAGAAAAGACGGTGCAGCTACGGCAATGGCTATAGCTATTGCCAATGTTCAACCTGGATATGGTAACACTGCCCCTATGCAACTAGAACTTGACCCTTCTATTGATAATGAAAAAGAAGCGATAGAGAACATAGCTAATCTTATAAAGGTTCACTTTGATTTAGGGGGGACTATGGTTAATATAAATGTTATAGATAAGGATAAGATCCTAGAGGCTCATAAAGACCCAAGCAAATATCCTGATTTAATTGTAAGAGTTACTGGCTTTAGCGCCTATTTCAGTAGTCTCTCTCCAGAATTTCGCCAATTGGTGGTAGACAGGATAATAGGAAATGGGTAGAGTATTATAGAAGTTAAGGTCTGTTTCATTTTAATTTTTAAGATGTATCACCAGGCTCTAATCTGACTAAACTTCTTCCTGATCAGGTTTTTATTAAAGTATACCAGTCCTAACTAGAAAGGAGTTATCTTTTTTAAAAAGGATAAAAGGTCAGTAAAAATTATATATCTTGTGTTAAAATATATACCATTAACTCAAGCATTGTTAGTCGTCTCCTGGAAGTTTTTATTAAAATTTTATTAGAAAAACTTCTAGAAGGGTAAAATTTTGATTACTGATCAGAGCCTATTTAAATTGACAAGTCCAATAAAAGAATATAAAATAAGTAATAGATTTTAGGGGAGGAAATGAAAATGGAGGTGTAGATGACAAAAAGTAAAAGGATCTGGAATGTAATTGAAGGTTATCTTTTTATATCCCCGTGGCTTCTTGGGCTAATGATATTTACTATTGGTC
>JAOACC010000035.1 GCA_026418035.1 bacterium | reverse complement strand
AACTTCCTCCTCCTATACAGATTAGGACTTCAGGAGACTTCTCATTTATCTCTAAAATCTTTTCAGCGATCTTCAAAACTATACTCTCTACCGTTGGACTAATGATATCAAGTATTTCCTTTCTGCTTATACTCTTTGTATTTCCAAGTATATCCTTAAAAGAGATCTCGTCTTTGATGCTCTTCTTTATACTCTCAGCAGTAGAAAAATCTACCAGTAATGTCCTCATTAAAGACTCTGTAACCTCGTCCCCTGCAAAGGGAACCATACCATAGCCTAATATTGAGCCATCTTTAGATATCGCAATATCAGAAGTTCCCGCACCTATATCAACGAGGGCTATGTTCAACTTTCTAAGGTCTGGTGGAACTACTAGATCCATCGCTGCTATTGGTTCTAATGTCATAAGAGATATCTTCAATTCAGCAAAATCAAATGCGGAAACAATAGCATCTATAACCACCCTAGGAAGAAATGTTGCTATCACTTCACAAGAGATGCTCTTCCCTCTCTGTCCAACAAGAGACTCTATAGGAATACCATCTAAGAGATATCTAGTGACACTATAACCTACGCAGATATAATCCCAAAACTCAGGGTCATCCCTTGACCTAAGAAGACCTCTAGCAGAATATAAGGCATTCCACTCTAAGGCATTTATATGATTTTGAGTAAATACAGTAAACGTAGGAAAATCTAACTGTGCCCTTCCCTTTTTAGTAACTAGCACTCTTCCCGCTACCGCAGTAGCACTTTCTGTAATCTTTATTTTTAACTTCTTCTCTAATTCCTCTTTTACTAATCTGATACTCTTAGATACCTGAGGGACATTATGGACCTGCCCATCAAACATAGCCCTAACAGGATGTTCTTTGAATGAGAAATCTAAAACCCTTATCCTGTCTTCATAGACACCCACTAAACCTTTTACACTACGTGTCCCTACATCAATCCCTACTAGCTCTTTCATAGCTCAAAGAATTGATAGGCTGCGGTAAGGAGGTTATCAATTTGGGAGACAAATTCTTCTAAGCTAGCCTCATTGCTAAGTCCAAATTCCTCTAATATATCCTGAGATAACTGGTACATAAGGCCATCTATACCTACCCCATATCCCATCATTAGAGTTATTCCATCACCAACATGAACCACCTTAGAGGATAGCGTTGTTACGTTTTCTATATCATGATGATGACTTATAGCAGAGACTAAAAACTCAGGAAGATTCCATCTCTTAGCTAAAAGCCCTCCCACCTCCTGGTGATCAAATCCTAGTATCTCTTTTTCAATAACGTTAAATGGCTCTAAAGATTCGCTTATCCTCCTTACCACCTCTTCATATTCAGGTTGCAGATACTCATCTAATACTATCTTTCCTATATCGTGTAATAAACCCGCTACGAAGAAGGATTCTATATCCCCCAGTCTCTTTTTTCTTGCTATCTCTCTGCATATAATGGCACAGGCTATAGAATGTCTCCACAAATCTCCCTTATCTAACGCATAACCTTTTACCTCTCTACCAAGAAAGTTTTTAGCTAAGACCGTGTATACAAGACTTTTCAAGGTATTAAGACCTAATATTACAATTGCTTCAGTTACTGAGACAACCCTTCTAGGAAATCCGTAGTATGCAGAGTTGGCTAGCTTTAAGATATTGGCAACTAATCCTTCATCCCCAGATAAAGCTTTTGCTATATCAGAGATAGAGCTTCTAGGGTCATCTATCTTCCTTATTACTAGAGAGATCACGTGTGGCAATGCAGGAAGTTTCTCGATTCTATTTATTAATACATTCAAAGTCAATTTATTACTCATCTATCTAAACCTTTAACTAACTCCTTGTATAGTATATTTGCCAAGCTATCATTACTCTTGGCTAAAATCTTAGACATTTCATCATCATACCAGCCATAATAAGTAGAAAGGGCAAATGAGGTCTCTTCTGGAGACATCATCTGTACAGACTCCCTCATCTCTTTGAGCAGGATACTCCAGAAAATAGAAACAAACTCTTCTGAGAGTATCTTAAGCTTTTCCTCATCACTCAGCTTGTAATTTAATATATGTCTAATATCCTCTACATACATCTTATTGGAATACTAGCTCTCCCTGTAAAGATCCAGCCTCTTTCAATGCTGATATTATCCCTATGATATCCTTGGGTGTAGCCCCTAATGTATTCAATGCCTGAACCAAATCTCCTAGAGTAACCTCCTTATCGTTTTCATTCTGTGGTGCTATAATAGTTAACTTGATATTATTATACTCTATAGCAACAGGAAGTAAAAGTACATCCTTACCTATTATTATAACACCGGTTCTCTCATTTATAACTATCTTGGCAGATATATCAGGAGTTACAACTAATCCTTCTATCTGAGCTATGAAACCTACCACATTATCCTGGTAATCTTGAGGTACAGAAACTTCTATGCTAGAGGAATCTATCGCCTTGGCTGAATTTGGGAATTTATCGTTTATGGCTGTAACTATCCTCTGGGCAGTGGTAAAATCAGGATTTCTTAGAGAAAATCTAAGTTGTTTTGAATTTATCTTGCCTCCTAGACTCTTTACTATCTTAGCACCATTATAGACAATCCCCACAGTAAGTGGAGACTTGCTACGAGTCTTCCCAGTTATATCTATACCACCAACAGAAACAGACCCTTGAGCTCTAGCCAATTCTTCTCCGGTAACCGGTGAAATAAGAGGAGTATCTAGAAGGATACCTCCCTGTAGGCTGGTAGCATCGAGATTGCTAGAAACTTGTACATCAAAAAGGTCTCCTTCTTTAGCATAAGAAGGGACATCTACAGTAACAGTAACTACTGCTACATTCCTTGGCTTTATGAGGTCTTGAGAGATTGTTATTCCAAAATTCTTACTCATATTAGCCAACATCTGCTGAGCTAAAGAGATATTCCTATCTCCTGTTCCTTGTAAACCAACTACCAACCCCATACCTACTAGATGAATCCTATCTACTCCCTGAAGCTGAACTATATCTTTTATCCTAGCACTGTAGGCTATAGAATTTACAAAAAACACAAATATTGCCGTTAATAAGATAATCCTTTTCATTCCTATCACCTCAACTAAAAAATAAGTCTCAAAAGTTCCTTAATCCAGTAGAGTATAGTAGAAAGGATACCACCATCTCTAGCCTTTGGAGCAGAACTTTGGTATCTTACCTCTAGGTCTACAACCTTTGAAGAATATATGGTATTATCCTTGTTTATATCCTCTGGTCTAACAAAGCCCTTAATATAAACTGTCTGTTCTTCATTGTTAACCGTTACTACCTTAGACCCCTCTATAAAAAGCATACCATTTGGCAGGACCTCTTTGACAATAGCACTGACATTTCCTGAGAATTTGGCTGCCTGAGACGTATTTCTAGAGCCAGAAAATGCAGAGGAAAGTTCAACAAAGAAAGCGGTAATAAAGTCCAAAAAGCCGATACCTGGTCCTCCCTGCAGGTTAACTGTCTTATTAGTTCCAGTCCCCATCTGCTGATTTGCTTGAGTATATTCGGTTATTATAACAGTAACAGTGTCACCTTTAGTAAACGCCTTATGGTCGCTATAGAGGGACTTAATTAAGCCTAGATTTAAAATGCCCAACAATATAATTAAAATAGTTAATAATCTCCTTATCATTTGAAGACCTCCACCATACCTTTTCCAACTACTGTACCTATAACCTCTTTGTAACTACTTGGATTTCTCAATCTTATAGTCTGGCCAAAGTAACCATCCTGAAGGGCTATAAGTTTAGTAGAAATTACAAGATTACCTACACGTCTAACAGCTTCTACCTCTTCATTTTTGTTCACTAGAGGTGGTTCAACTATAGCGTTACTGGTAATGACCTGTCCTGGATAGAGCATTCTAGTAGCAATCTTACCTATTATATCCTCTTTTTTCTCTACAGCAGAAAAAACAGCACTGTCAAATGTCTTCTCCTGTATCATATCTTCTGTAATAATAGTACCTTTTGGTATATATACCTTTGCCGAGTAAAGGACCTTTTTAATATCAGATTTAAAAGAGAGATTAATAGCCTTTATATATCTATCATCAACGTAAAAGGTAACCTTCACAACAAGAACCTTACTATCTGTAGAGCTTAACTGTTTCGCCTCTACCCTCAGCTTACCTTCTGGTAAGACTACACTTGGGATCTCCTGTGTAAGGAGCTCTAAGTTAGGCATTCCAGTTTGTTCTCTTACTATGGAGAGTAATTCTTCTTTCGAAATTACCTGAGCGGTACGGGTAAATATAACCTTCTCCGAAGATAAAAACTCTCTATCTTTCATTAAGGCAGGTATTTTCATAGTAAGAAGCTGTTTTATATACTGAGAGGAATAGGTCACACTTTTCCCCACAGGAGGGGCGGGGAAAAGTTCTATCGAGAGAAAGGATTCTGGAATATCTGAATAGCTATCTAATATGTCTCTTAAATAAACCTTTTCCCCGCTAACAGTAACTAGGGACTTTATCTTCAAAGTAGAAGCATACAGGATACCTTGCAGAAATAGGAAAAACAGTATTAAAAGTATAGTATATCTTTTCATCCTACTACCTACGTAGCGTATTTGCTATCTGTAGGATATCATCGGAAGCCTGTATAGCCCTAGCATTAACCTCATAAGCTCTCTGTGCTACAATCATATTTACCATCTCTTCTACAACTTTTACGTTGGACATCTCTATAAATCCCTGAGCAATGGTTCCAAAACCACTATCTCCAGGATTTCCAATTATAGGAGCACCAGATGCAGCAGTTGCCCTGAAGAGATTTCTACCAATACTCTCAAGCCCAGATGGATTTATAAATTTTGCTAACTGAATCTGCCCTAAGGTCTGAAAATCTGTAGAACCGGGAAGGGTTACAGAGACAGTACCATCGCTTGTGATAGCAATACTCGTAGCCTCGGCAGGAATAATTATCTCAGGGGCTAAAGGTAAGCCATCCGAGGTTACAATCCTTCCCTGACTATCCTTTTTAAAGGCACCATCTCTAGTATATGCTACAGAACCATCCGGCATAGTAATCTGGAAAAATCCGTCACCCTCTATAACAAGGTCTAGGGTATTCTGTGTCTGCTGGAAATCTCCTTGAGAGAAGAGTTTCTGTATTGCAACTGCCCTTACTCCATGTCCAACCTGAACACTTGTTGGCACTTGAGCCCCTTGAGCTATCAATGCTCCTGCTGCCCTGATAGTATTATAGAGAAGGTCTTGAAAATCTACCCTACTCTTCTTAAAACCTGTTGTATTTACATTGGCTAGGTTGTTGGCAATTACATCAAGGTTTAACTGCTGTGCCAACATCCCAGAGGCTGCACTCCACAATGCAGGAATCATATATTCACCTCCAAATTAGCCAGCCCCTGCGTAGCAGTCCGGCCGGCAAGATTTTAAGCAAATCTACCCAAATCAGAAAGAAGCCTA
This sequence comes from bacterium, assembly GCA_026418035.1. Taxonomy (GTDB): domain Bacteria; phylum DUMJ01; class DUMJ01; order DUMJ01; family DUMJ01; genus DUMJ01. Next base: position 27,188 of record JAOACC010000035.1, on the reverse strand, counting down.
TCCGTAATACCATCCTCTGCCTGAACAACCTTCTGGTTAGCCTCATATGCCCTATATGCTGAAATAAGTTCTACCATTTCTCTTATAGTATTAACATTGGAAAGTTCTAAGGCATACTGTTCTATCTCTGGTTGAACAGGTTGAGGAATAAAGTTAACCAAATTTTCTCCTATCTTCTCTATCGCATCACCTCCTTGCGGACTAACTATCCTAAGGGTATCTACCACCTGGCCATCTACTATAACTTCTCCAGCATTACTAAATACTATATTTCCCCCCTGCTGTATCCTAATCGGTCCCCTAGTTCCAAGCACTATATAACCATCGGAAGTAACAAGATAACCATCGCTGTTTATAGCCAACTGACCATTCTTTGTGAATCTTTCCCCTAAAGGTGTATCAACAACAAGGAAGCCATTTTTTATAGCAATATCCAGTGGGTTACTGGATGGGATATAGTTACCGGGGATATTTAATGTCACCACCTCATCAACATAGGCACCTGTACTTATAGGACCTAAAGGTAATGGAGATTCTCGGTTACGAAGTCTATATAAAAGAGCCTCAGGGAATCCCCTAATTACTGTTTGGCTTCTCTTATAACCAACAGTATCTGAATTGGCAAGATTATTAGATATAGTATTAACTCTTGCCAATTCAACCAACATCCCTGAGGCTCCTGTATAGATACCTCTAAACATCTATTTCTCCTATATTATATAATGGCAGGCCCGGCAGGACTCGAACCCGCAACACCTGGTTTTGGAGACCAGTGCTCTGCCAATTGAGCTACGGGCCTAAATTTATCTTACCTCTCTGTGTAAGGTATGCCTTCTACAGAAGGGGCAAAACTTCTTAAGCTCTATCCTATTACTGGTATTCTTCTTATTTTTGGTAGTTGTATAATTCCTATTCTTACACTCAGTACAAGCTAATGTAATTATATCTCTAGGCATATTATTCCATAAGCTGGGTAATTACTCCAGCTCCTACTGTCCTACCTCCTTCCCTTATCGCGAATCTTAACCCTTCTTCTAATGCTACCGGCACTATCAACTCTACTTCCATCGTTATGTTGTCCCCTGGCATTACCATCTCTACCCCTTCTGGTAACTTTATCGACCCTGTTACGTCTGTCGTCCTAAAGTAGAACTGTGGCCTGTATCCGTTGAAGAATGGCGTGTGCCTTCCTCCCTCTTCCTTCGTTAAGACGTATACCTCTCCCTTGAACTTCGTATGTGGCTTTATGCTCTTCGGCTGGGCTAATACCATTCCCCTCTCTACTTCGTCTTTGTCTATCCCTCTTAGCAATACCCCTATGTTGTCTCCTGCTATCCCTTGGTCCAGTGTCTTCCTGAACATCTCTATTCCAGTCACTACACTCTTTAATACCTCTGGCCTCATACCTACTATCTCTACCTCGTCCCCTAGCTTCACTATTCCTCTCTCTACTCTTCCTGTTACTACTGTTCCTCTTCCTGTTATCGTGAATATATCTTCTATTGGCATTAAGAATGGCTTGTCTATTGGCCTCTGCGGGGTAGGTATGTACTCATCTACTGCATCCATTAACTCCCATATCTTACCGCACCACTCACACTCCCTCTTGCCACATCCACACTCTAATGCCTTCAATGCTGAACCCCTTATTACTGGCACTTCATCTCCAGGGAACTGGTACTTAGATAGTAGGTCCCTTACCTCCATCTCTACTAGGTCTATTAGCTCTGGATCGTCTACCATATCTATCTTGTTTAAGAATACTACTATGTATGGAACATTAACCTGTCTTGCCAAAAGTATATGCTCTCTCGTCTGGGGCATAGGTCCGTCTGCTGCCGATACTACTAGTATTGCCCCATCCATCTGTGCTGCACCCGTTATCATGTTCTTTACATAGTCTGCATGTCCAGGGCAGTCTACATGAGCATAGTGCCTCTTCTCAGTCTCATACTCTACGTGGGAGATGTTTATTGTTATTCCTCTTTCTCTCTCCTCAGGTGCGTTATCTATCTCGTAGAAGTCCTTAGGCTGTGTCCTTCCAAGTGTTGCTAGCACCTGAGTAATTGCTGCGGTTAATGTTGTCTTACCATGGTCTACGTGTCCTATAGTCCCCACATTTACATGTGGCTTAGTCCTTTCAAATTTCTGTTTAGCCATACTTACTTATCTTCCTCCTGTAGTATCTTTCTCTTTTCGAGTAAAAATAAATTATGGAGCCCACAACCGGGATCGAACCGGTGACCTTATCCTTACCAAGGATACGCTCTGCCTACTGAGCTATGTGGGCTCTTATGGAGCGGGAAACGGGACTCGAACCCGCGACACCCAGCTTGGAAGGCTGGCGCTCTACCAACTGAGCTATTCCCGCAGTGGTGGGGAGGGAGAGATTCGAACTCCCGAAGGCAGGCGCCAACTGATTTACAGTCAGTCCCCTTTGGCCACTTGGGTACCTCCCCACTGGAGCCGACGATCCGACTCGAACGGACAACCCGCTGATTACAAATCAGCTGCTCTGCCGGTTGAGCTACGTCGGCTCAGTAGTCTGGTAATAATTATACCCTAAGAGCTCGACAAATGCAATACCTATTCCCCACTCTAATTACAGTAAGGTTCATTTCGACCTTACCTTAAAGGTATACCTTCCTGAGCCTACAGAAAAGCTTATATAATTCTTCTCTTCTCTAGCTGTATATATCCCTTCTACCCTCTCAACTAGCACCCCTTGAGACCATATCACCTTACCGCTCTCTTCTATTACCATATCTTTATAAAGTTTAGGTATTCTAATCTCTCCTTCTACATTTGTAGGTATACTGATTACAAAGCTTACTGAGTCTTCAAGAACTTCCCAATCTACACCTATATAACCCTTAGGGGTTCTAGTCCCTGCCTTTACATACTTTAGCCCACCAATTATGTGTGGTTCTATAGCGACTTTATCCCAACCAGGGGTTATACATCTTATACCACCAAGGGATTTATAGAACCAGGGGTCTACTGTTCCAAACATTATATGGTTATGGGAGTTCATACCAGTAGATGTTAGCTTTTCCCATCTCTCCCAAACAGTGGTAGCTCCCTCTTTTATCATATATCCCCAGCTAGGATAACTCTCCTGCGTAGCTATCTTATAGGCTATATCAACATACCCGTTATCGGTTAAGACATCAAATATATATCTAGTTCCTACTATTCCGGTATCTAGATGATAGTCATGGCTAACAACTATATCATCTATAAGGCTCTTTAGGACAGCCTCTTTTTTATCCTCTGGAACCATATCTAGATAAAGAGGAAGTGTGTTTATAGTCTGGCTTGTAAGAGAAGTAAGGGAAAGATTCTGTTCTATAAATCGCTTCATCCTTTCCCTTTGATCTGGAGGCATACTAGATAGAATAGCCTCTAAGATCTTAGTAGCAATATCTTCTGGGATATCTGGCTTAACGGACACAGCATAAAATCTTTCTTTAAGATATCTCTTATTAAATGCATCCTTTATATCTTCCGCTAGCTTTGAATATTTGGCATAATCATCATCTCTTCCTAAGACCTTTGCTATCTTAGATAAAGTAAGGGTATCGTTATAGTAACACCAAGTAGAAACAAGTTCACCAGAAAAGTCTTTGGGTCTTATAGTTCCAGGGGGACACCAGTCACCATACTTAGAAAATCTTAGTATATTGTCCGGAGCAAGGCTTGATAAAAAGTCAACATACTTTTTTAACCCTTCGTAGTGCTCTCTTAAGACCTCTACATCTCCATAGTATTGATATAAATACCAAGCTATCGTTATATACGCGGTTCCCCAGGCTGGATCTGCCGGGTATAAGCTCCAGTAAGGCGGAACAACATCAGAAACGCTACCATCTTCTTTCTGAGCTAGTTTTATATCGTCTAGATATTTTATGTAAAATCCTGCCATATCAAAGTTATATATTGCCTCTTCCACGGTAAGCTGAGCATCTCCCATCCACCCCATTCTCTCATCCCTCTGAGGGCAGTCTGTAGGGACACTCATAAGATTGCTAAGCTGACCCCATAGGATATTCCTATGAATCCTATTTATCAGATCATTAGAGCAGTTAAATTCTCCTACAGGTTCAACAGAAGAATGAACTACACGTGCCTCAAGGGTATCAAGCGTAGGAACCCCAGGATAACCAGTAAGCTCAACATACCTAAAACCATGGTATGTAAATCTAGGTTCATATACCTCTAGTCCCTCGCCTTTGGTTATATAAACATCGGTCGCTAATGCCCCCCTATTGGGTAGGACATTTATATTACCGCTTTCATCTATAAGCTCAGCAAAACTAAGCTTTATCTCGCTTCCCTCAGGACCTTCTACATACAATCTTGCCCAACCAGTAAAGTTCTGTCCGAAGTCATATACATATACTCCAGGCTTTGGATTTAGTATCTTCTTGGGTTTTAAAGTCTTGATGACTTTTATTGGAGGCATAAGTTCTGATACCAACTTGCCTCCAGGAGGTTCTACTAGCTTTACATCCTCCCATTTACTATCATCAAACTCTGCCAGATTCCAGTTAGGGATCTCTCTTCTTGCATCGTATACCTCACCATAGTATATGCCATTTGCAAGTATCGGTCCATAACTAGTCTTCCAAGTTTCATCACTTGTTATAACTTCAACACTACCATCAATATATTCCACTTCAAGTTGTAATATTAGTTTTGGAAAATCATATCCATAATCCTTTACATATCTTCCATTACCTAAGATAACCCCTAAAGCATTTTTACCCTCTTTCAAAAGACAGGTTACATCATAAGTAGAATAGAATACCTTCTTCTTATAATCCGTCTGTCCTGGGTCTAAGACCTTATCCCCAACTCGACAACCATTGATATAAAGTTCATACAAGCCTAAACCAGATACATATACCCTTGCTCTCTTTACCTGTCCTTTAAGTGAAAAGCCTTTTCTAAAAAGTGCAGAGTAAGGTATTGTATAGGATCTACCAAATGGGATGTCTTTAGATTCGATAGTAAAGTATTCATATGTATCACGGCCTATCCATTTAGCCTTCCAGTCCGATTCATCTAAAAAGCCCATCTCAAAGAAAGCTACTTCACTGAATGGACTTACACGGTCTTTACTATCCCACCATCGAATCTTCCAATAGTATCTCTTCCTACTCTCTAAAGGAGAGCCACCATATAAAATCAGTTGGGAATTTGATAAGACCTTACCACTATCCCAAACATCTCCGGTATTGTTGTTTATGTGCTCCAAAGAACTAGATACTATCACTTGATATGCGGTCTGTTTTTCGCCACGATCAGAGTGGGATAAGAACCAGGATAGTCTAGGGTTCTTTCTATCAACACCTAAAGGATTTACAGAATACTCACATCTCAGATTGTTTGGCGCTAAAGGGCCAATTTGTTTCATACTCCTCTTACCTCCTATCTCTTAAATGTTTAATTAAATTTTACGCCCAATTAACCTCTTTTGACAAGTAACGAAAGGAAAAAAGGTGCCCCTATTAGTGAAGTTACAATACCTACAGGTATCTCACTAGGGGACAATGCAATTCTAGCTACAAGGTCAGAAAGTGTTAGTAATATGGATCCTCCAAGTAAGCTAGCAGGAAATAAGGTCCTATTATCTGGTCCTATCAAAAGTCTAAGTATATGTGGTACAACTAGACCTACAAAACCTATAACACCGCTAACAGATACCGCACTGGCAGTTAAGAGTGAGGTAAAGATTATAATAATCCTCCTTACCTGCTCTACATTAACACCAAGATTCTTAGCCTGCTCATCGCCAAGTAAAAGTAGATTTAACTCTCTTGTGAATAAAAGTAGTACTAGAATAGAAACCATAAAGTATGGAATTACAATCTTTATATGTTCCCAACCCCTACCAGAAAATCCACCCATAAGCCAATATATAGACTCATGCAGAGAAGTATCACTCATTAAAAGTAGAAATGACATCACACTGGATAAAAAAGAATTTATGGCAAGACCAGATAACAATAGGTTCAACATTTGATTATGACAGCCTCTAGAAGAAATTGCATATACAAGAAATACGGTAGAGATTCCACCCACAAAGGCGAATAATGGTATGGGGCTAAAGCCCAATATATAAAATCTTAATCTAAAGGCTATTGCTAATACCGCACCTAAAGCGGAACCAGAGGATATACCAATAATATATGCATCAGCCATAGGGTTTCTAAATAGGGATTGAAAGACTGCTCCTGATCCACCCAAAGATGCCCCCACCAACAAGGAGAGGATGACTCTAGGTAATCTTATCTGCTTAATAATGGCATTAACCTCTAAAGTATTACTGCGATAGATTAGACTTCTTATAATATCAGAGAAGGAGACCTTTACAGTCCCTATAGATACAGAGAGGAAAAAGGTTATAAACATCAATAAAAAAAGGCTAGAAAAAGCAACAATTCGACTCTTACCTATCATATTAGTCTACTTAAAAATTCTTTAGCCTTCAAGATATCCTTTATCTGCTGTTCACCAGAAATTTCTCTCTCTATCGTCAAAGCCCCATCATAACCACAAGCTTTAAGCTTAGAGATAAATAAAGGATAATTAACTCTGCCCTCACCTAAAGGCTTCTCTACACCCAGAGCCCTACCACCAGTAGGGTACTCTCCATCTTTTGCATGGACCCCTCTTACAAACTTACCAATTATATCTAGAGCATCTACAGGATTTGCCTTACCATACATAAGGAGATTTGCAGGGTCTAAGTTTACTCCAATATTATCCATCCCAATATCCTCTATAGTTCTAAGAAGCGTAGTTGGTGTCTCTTGTCCTGTTTCAAAGCAGAAATACTGTCCATTACTCTTACAATACCTTACTATCTCTCTAAGTACTGAGACAAGACCAGGATATAGAGGATCGTTAGGATTCTCAGGGATAAAACCTACATGAGTTACTACATTCTCTATCCCTATCAGTCTGGCAAAGTCAGAGCCTTTCTTAAGTGCTTCCAATCTAATATAACGATACTCAGGGGGGACTAAACCAAGAGTTATAGGTCCCTCTATAAAGTTCCAGATCCTAGGACCTGGCCAGCCTACCCATAGATGGGTTATCTCTACTCCAAATTTCTCTACAGACTCCTTAAGTAATCTGGCATTTTCTCTAGTAAACAGTTCTGGCTCCCAGCATACAACCTGACAGGTAGATAGGGCTAAGTCTTTTACCTTCTTTATAGATGCATCTACCCCTTCCGCTAGAGATACTACCACTCCTAATTTCATCTATACCTCCCTTATACTTCTATCATAGAATTTACCCCTTTTTATCCTTCTGCCAGTTATTATGTAAAATATCCTCTCTGCTATATTAGTCGTGTGGTCTCCCGCTCTCTCTAGATATCTAGCTACCTGAGCAAGATAGATGGCATTAGTAATAAGTCTAGGGGTTTCTAGGATATAACTTAATAACTCTCTAAAGACCTGGTCATAAAGGGCATCTATCCTAGCATCCGTCTCCCAGATAGAATCCAGATACGTAATATCATAACTTCTTAAAGCAGATTCACATTTTGCTATCATATCTACTACACTATCAGCCATAGCAGGTATATCTATGAGAGGCTTTAAGGTAGGCTTACTGGCTAATATCTTGGCAGCCTCTGCTACATGGGTGGCATAATCACCGATACGTTCTATGTCTGTAATAAGCTTCCAGATACCACTTATTAGTCTTACATCCTCCTCCTTGCCTAAAGTTTTCAGAGACTTTATGCAAGCCTCTTCAATCTCCAATTCAAGGTCATCTACCAATCTATCCTCTGCTATAATCCTCTCTGCTAGCTCTGCATCTTTATTGGCAAGAGAATCTACTCCTTCTTTTATATTCTTCTTGGCTATTGACAACATCTTTAGAGTAAGTTCTTTAAGTAAATCTGGCTGAAATCTTTCTTCCATAAGATTCTCCCCTCCTCGGCAATCTTACCCTAGTAGTATATCAGAACGGTATAGCATAGGCAAGCAGGAATTTATCCTATTTAGAAGCAATGTATTTTGCTTTTACATTCTGGATCATATCTTTATTTGATTCTCCATCAAAATACTTAACAGAAATAGGAATATTCTCTTGGCTCTCACCACCATATAGAAATACCCCACTGTATAAGACTCTATTTGTCCAGTATAAGGTAGCCTCTATACAGAATCGATATTTTCCACTCGGGACATAGTTACCATTCTCGTCTTTACCATCCCAGGTATACTTTCTAGGACCGGTAGATGGAGTAGCGCCTGTTATAGCATCTATAGCTTCTGGAGGTAGTGATGATGGTTTAGCCTTCTCTACCCATATTGGTAAACAATCCTTTCTAAAAAGGTAACCTCCCTTGGCGGTAAACCTTGATACATAAAGAGTCTTTACCAGTTTACCCTTTTCATCTTCAATCCAGACAGCAAACTGATTTGATGCTATTGTTCCCTGTCTTTTAAAGTCAAATGATATCTCAAGTAGTCCCTTACTCTTATTCTCCGAAGGAGCACTAGTGGAACTTAAACCTTTACTACTAAAAAGAATAAAAGACAACAAAGTCACAATCACACAAAACTGATACCTCTTTATGCCCATATCTTCTCCCTCCTAAAATTTATATAGGTATAAATCTCACAGTAAATGTAAAATTATCCAACTTCAATGTATACTTTGGAAGAGGCCCAGGTCCACAACTGGCACTTCCTAAACCATGATGTTTATAGTCTATGTTAAGAGTAATAAAATCTCTCTTCTTTAGTTCATATGTATGTCTAGCCATTTCTAGGTCTTTGGTAGTATACCAATGAGCACTAAAATTGAGAGGCTCATTACTATCTATAAGTATTCCTCTTCCTCTTATATCGGTAAGACTGAACCATCTTACATCTGCCCTATTACCGTTCTCTTGAGGCATTACATACGGAGTATATAGCTCATCCACCTTAGCCCTGTAGATACCAAATCTACCAGCCTCTTTACTGTCTATATAACATTCTCCAGGACCTCTACCATACCAACTTACATATTCAAATCTCTTCGGTAGATAAAGTTGAATACCTGCTCTAGGAATTGTATTAGGACCAGTTCCAAAAGGAACCGCATTTATTGTAAGTTCTACAGCACCATCATCTTTAAATGTATAAATATATTCGCATCTCAAACCCCACACATGTGTTGGCGGAGCTAGACAAGCTTTACAAAACAGGATTAAACTATTCTCTTTTTTATCTATTTCTATACTATCTATCCTCTGCTGTAGACAGTCTAACCCCATCATTCGCCAATGCTTTTCTTCATGTCTATCGTTATCTATAGGGGCTCGCCAGAGATTTAATATTGGTCCTCTCTCTATTAAATTAATACCTTGATATACCCAAGAGGTAATAGTCCCCTTTACTTTATCGAATTCAATCCCTGAAGAATGTCCCTTTATAATAATCTTAGAACCCGTTTCTAAGACATCTCTTTTCTTATCTATTGGTAAGGATGAGAAAGAGGCCTTTTTTGCTTCATTTACCTTAAATTGAGCCCAAGCTACTTCATAACCAGCCTGAGCCCACAATGTATCATATTTTAGGTAAAAATGGATACCCAGTATACACTCTCTATCTCTAATCTCATCATCAATACTGTAAGGTATCTCTATCTCAACTTCTCTTCTAGCTTCTATACTAGGTAGGTCTAATGCTTCTGACTTATAGAGTTCTCCGTCTACCAATAACTTCCAATATGCCCCTAAATGGCTAAGAGAGATAAAATCATATCTATTAACTATTTTAAAGACTCTCTTTTCTATATCTACTAACTCGACCTTAACAGGCTCCAAGACTTTTTTATACTCTATAAGCCCAGGGGAAGGTATCCTATCAGGGAAAACTAATCCGTCTATCACAAAGTTTCCGTCATTTGGATAATCTCCAAAGTCTCCACCATAGGCAAAATACTCTTTTCCATCTATTGTCTTCTTTATCCCATGATCTATCCATTCCCAGACACATCCTCCAATGAGTCTTTCATAGCTGTAGAAGACCTCCCAATATTCTTTTAAATTTCCAGGACCATTTCCCATCGCATGTGCATATTCACATAAAAGATGAGGTTTTCCAATATCTTCTCTCTTTCCTAACTCTATCAATTGCTCAATAGGTGTATACATACTGCTAATGATATCAACTGTATTTCCTTCTCTATCCCTCTCATAGTGAACTGGTCTAGTAGGGTCATAGGAGTGGACCCATTGTGACATTTTCTCTATATTACAACCAAATCCCGATTCGTTTCCCAAAGACCAGATGATTACACTTGAATGATTCTTGTCTCTATGGACGGTTCTAGCTATTCTATCTAGATAGTGAGGTTCCCATCTTGGGTCATCACTAGGTAAGATTGCGCTATTTGTCTTAGCTAACTGTTCAAACCAGTGGCACTCCAAGTCATTCTCAGCAATTACATATATTCCATACCTATCGCATAATTCATAAAAACGAGGATCGCTAGGATAATGGGAAGTTCTTACAGTATTGATATTATGTCTCTTCATCATAATAATATCCTCTCTAGCTACTTCTAATGGGACTGCCCTTCCCAATTCCGGATGGTGTTCATGCCTGTTTACACCCTTTATCTTAATAGGAACCCCATTCAATAAAAATCTATTCCCGTCTATCTCTACCATCCTAAAACCTATCTGCCATGGAATACTCTCTAGAAGAATCCCATCTTCTAATAAGTCTAGCCTAATACTATAGAGATATGGGTTCTCTGCAGACCAAGGATGAATGTCTTTTATCTCTTCTTCCAATCGAATAGTAGAAAAGGAGTTACTATCAATCACTAGATGATTAGAAGATACACAAATCTTTCTTCTTTTCTCTTTATCAAAGATGGTACACCTTAATGAATAAGGTCCACTTTTCTTTTCCAATGTATTCCTTAATATTACATCTATCTGAAATAAAGCATTTTTATAAGTCTTATCTAGAAAGGTCTTAACAAAGAAATCGTATATATGAACCCTAGGCATAGCTAAAAGAGATACATCTCTAAAGATGCCACTTAACCACCACATATCTTGGTCCTCTAGATAAGAACCAACGGACCACTGATATACAACAACACAGATGTCATTCTCCCCTATATGTATATAAGGGGTAATATCGAACTCTGAAGGCAGTCTACTACCTAGACTAAAGCCTATATATAAACCGTTAATCCAGACATCAAAAGCGCTGTCTACCCCTTCAAACCTAAGATAAACACTCTTATCAGCCCAGGCAGATGGTATATAGAACTTTCTCCTATAGCATCCAGTTGGGTTTTCAGTAGGTACGTGTGGAGGATCTACTGGAAATGGATACATAGAACTTGTATAATGAGGCCTTCCATATCCCAACAGTTGCCAGTTTGAAGGAACTGGAATTATATCCCAACCAGATAGATCAAGCTCAGCATCAGAGAAATTATCAGGTAACCTCAACGGCGAATCAACGTATAGAAATCTCCAGTCTCCACTTAAAGATAGAAAACATTCTTGATAAGGATGAGGAATAAAATAAGCTCTAGGGGGTAATCTATTCCTATGCAATACACTAAGATCTTCCAAATCTTCTATCATACTTCTAACCCTAGCATTAGCCTTGCTTCCTCCACAGTAGCTATCTCTTTATCCATCTCTCTAATTAATCTAACAACCTTATCTACCAATTCTATATTACTCTTCTTTGTATCTTTACAGTCCTCTCTACCAACCCTTATAATAGTAGCCCCTAGACTAATAGCAGTAGCTATCAATCTAAAATCACTAAAGTTATGATGGATAAAACCCCATCTCCTTTTCTTTGGGATAGAATTTACCATAGTCAACAGTACCTCTTGAGTAGCTGGTAGAACAGAATCAAAGCCTAAACATATATTAAAGATAGCACTTTCACTTATTAGTTCTTCCCGTATAAGCTTCTCTGCAGTATATATCATTGAGAGGTCAAAGATTTCTAACTGGTAACTAAGTTTCCTCTTTCCTATCAGTTCTGCCCACCATCTTATATCAGGCATCTTATTTATATACACATCGTCTCCCATATTTACAGAACCCATATTGAGAGAAGAGGCCTCTACTAACGGATGACTTAAGCATACACTTCTCTCTTTGGCATCTAGGTCCGAAAGTCCACCAGTAGAACCTTCAATGATAATATCTTCTACCTTTCTTATCCCTCTTACAATATTATCAAAAATCTCTAGGTTACTAGTAGGTTTACCAAATCTATCTACTACGTGAAGGTGAACCATAGATGCGCCTAGTCTTTTACAGGCTATTACCTCATCTACCAGTCTATTAATATCAATCTCCCCCTTTATATTTCCTATAGGCGCTAACGATACAATTATCTTATCCATCTCTTCACTCTATCGATATAGGATATTTCCCAATCTGCTTTGCGTACTCTACTGCCTGGATAAGCGTATTTGGGTTTATACCTGCATATGTCTCTCCACCAACTGCAAGGGCATAGCCTCCCCCTGGAGCTCCAATCTTAATTGCCCTCTCTATGACAGGCTTAGCTGTTTCTAAGTCATAGTATAGGTCTTTACAGTTTAATCCTCCACTAAAGAAGACTTTATCTCTAAATACAGGTTTTGCATTTGCTATATCACTAAATCCTCCTATATCCATAGAGGTCAGTTTCACTATATCAGCATAGGTCTTAAAGTGGTGATCGTTAGGTCCATCTGCATGAAGATGTCTCCCCTTTATCCCATAACGGGCATAGAGAATCATATTATAGGGCATCACATGCTGTCTATACATCTCATCTGATATAAATGCTGAGTGGTCATCTGCTAAACCTAGAGACATTGTTTTAGTCCCGAAGTATTTATCGGCAAAATCCTGTAGTTTTATAAATGCGATTAAAAGTTTCTCAAACAATCTGTGAACTAGCTGGGGCTCTTCCATTAGATAGAGAAAGACCTCGCTTGGCTCTAAGATTCCACAGGCAGCAGAAAGAGGTGGATGTATCCCAAGTCTTCCACTAACTGGTATATTAATACCCATCTTAGATACTTTCTCTTTTAGAAGTTCATATCTCTTATAAAACTCTAAGACCCCAGGGTGATCTTCAGGGTCTGGGGTATTTAGTTTCTCTACCGCCTCTGGTAGGCTCATAGTCCTTACAATCCAAGGAGAGGTGTCGTCAGGATATTCTATTGGCAGGTCAAAGTAAATCCCCTCTTGGATGGGACCTATATCTAAATGGATTCCATAACCCACTCTATCATCTTTTAATTCTTCAAATGCCCACTTTAGCCCTCTTAACTGGACCTCTATCTGTACATCCAGATTAGTATAGTAGTCTCTTATGTTATAACCAAATAGCTTAGAGTAGAAACTCCCTCCAGTGCTTATGGTAATAGGAACCCTATCTGGTTCCTTAAAATTCCTAGCTATTTCTAATCTCCTCCTAGATTCCTCTATCTGCGATACATACTTCTCAGGGTTAAAATCTATCATCTTAAGATGCTCCTTTCTTTAAGTATCAGTTCCTCTATAATCTCTATGATACCACTACTTATAGGATTTTGGGCAACGTATCCTCCATTTTTCCCAACTATCTCTTTTATCTCTGGATCCGCATTCGATACTGTAGCCGACCTAAAACCATACCTACCATCAAGCATATCTATGTCGTTCCCGGAGTCTCCAATCACTAGCACCTCATCTGGGGAAATACCCAAGTATCTAGAAAGAGCTAAGACAGTATTACCCTTCCCTACCGATGGTGGCAGTATCTGAACAAGGCTGAAATTACGATTACACCAGAATGGGCTATTAATAGCCTTTAACTTTTTACTTAAAATCTTTTCATACTCTTTTGCCCTTTCTATAGAGCTAAATCTCATAGCTACCATATTTCTAACCAGAGCAACTTCCCCTATTATATGTATAGATACCTCTTCACCATTTGCTTTTAGCTCTTCTACTTCTTTCAATAATATCTCTTCTGCCAACGGATAAAGTTTCTTCCACTCTTCTGAGACTCTATTGTTCCAAGATTCTAGGGGGATATATCCCTTTCCATCTAAAAGATATATACGGGATTCATCAACTACTAGAGAGTGAGGATAACCTTTACTCTTTCCAAGACCATTGAGCTCTAATATCTTGAACTGGTCCTCTAACTTACGACCACTAGCGGTTGATATCTTTATCCCAAGGTCCCTTACAATATCCAGTCTCTCTTTTGTAGTCTCCGGTATTAACATTCCTTCCTCTAGAATGGTACCATCAAAATCAAATGCCAGTAGCTTTATCTTCACCTTGTAATCACCTCTGTGAATAATTATAATAGTAAAAAGACTCTCGTGCAAAGAGGAGGTTTCTTGTATGTATCTAGGAGTAGATTACTATCCTGAACATTGGGAGAGGGAGATGTTCGATCTAGTATCCAATAGGTTCGTAAAGGGCAAGTTAGAATTATCTCCTCTTGGAGTTATGGTATTGGAGGCTTAGAATGCTATATAGAGAAGACTGGGAAGATATAAAAGAGGTATATAAAGCCTGGTGGAATAGAGAACTAGACTACCCTCTACTACAGGTAGCAAGTCCTAAAAAAGAGGTAAGAGAGTATAACGGGTATGATGGATGGGGATTTTTAAGGTATAAGGATTCTCCTGAAAAGGTAATAAACCTTTTTGAGGAAAGATGTAGAAATACATACTTTGGTGGAGAGGCGTTTCCTAATCTATGGATGAACCTAGGACCTGGTTCTCTGGCATCATACTTTACAGGGTTTTTAAAGTTTGATGGAGAGACAAACACTGCCTGGTTTGAAAATCCACTCCCTTGGGAAGACGTAGAGCGTCTAGAATTTAGAGAAGACAGTGAGTGGTGGATCTATACAAAATACATCACAAAGCTTTCTGTAGAGAGGGGAAAGGACAAGTTCATAGTAGGAACCACAGATATAGGAGGGGTCTTAGATGTCCTTGCCTCTTTTAGAGGTGCTGAAAGCCTTCTATTAGACCTAATTGAGGAACCAGATAGGGTTCTATCTATGTTGGATAAGATCCTATCAAGCTGGTTTTACGTGTATGAAGAGCTGTATAATATAATAAAAGAATCTCAGGATGGAACATCTGCCTGGATGGGGATATGGTGCCACAGGAGATGGTATCCATTACAGTGCGATTTCTCATATATGATATCACCCAAGATGTTCGAGAGATTTGTGGCTCCTCATCTTGAAAGACAGTGTAAGTGGTTAGATTACAGTATATATCACCTAGATGGTCCAGGAGAGATTCCTCATTTAGACATCCTGTTAGATATACCTGAGTTAACCGGTATCCAATGGGTTCCAGGGGCAGGTAATCCGCAATGTGATTCTCCCAAATGGTTTGATATGTATAAAAAGATAGTGAGTAAAAATAAGCTTCTTGTCCTACAAACATTTGATGATATAAATAACATTCCAAAGATATTAGAAGAGATTTCTAATAGGGGTTTAGTTCTTATTTCTACCTGGATGGATAGTGAAAGTAATGCGAGAGATTTTATTAAAAGTATAAGGAGGTTTTAGAGCATGGCAAAGATTGCCTTTATAGGAGCTGGTAGTGTAGTTTTTGCTAAGAGGTTAATAATGGATATACTTTCCTATCCCGAGCTTTCTAATAGCGAGATAGCCCTTATGGATATAAATAAAGAAAGATTAGACCTGATCTATGCCTTAACCAAAAAACTAATAGAAGTGATGGGATGCAATGCAAAGGTAACCGCTACCTTAGATAGAAGAGAGGTGTTAGACTCAGCAAAGTATGTAATAAATATGATCCAGGTTGGCGGACTAGAGATGTTTGAGGTAGACTGCGAGATACCGAGAAGATACGGAATAGATCAAACAGTAGGAGACACTGTTGGGCCAGGAGGAGTCTTTAGAGGATTAAGGACCATCCCTGTATTATTAGACATAGCTAAGGATATGGAAGAGTTATGTCCAGATGCTCTGTTTATAAATTACAGTAACCCTATGGCTATAAACTGTTGGGCTATGAATAAAGCCACTAAGATTAAAAATGTTGGGCTGTGTCACAGTGTTCAGGGGACAGCGCATCAACTAGCAACTTATGTTGGGGTAGATCCATCTCAGGTATCATACTGGGTAGCAGGGATAAACCATATGGCTTGGTTCCTAGAATTTAAGTTAGGTGATGAAGACCTCTATCCTAGACTCTGGAAAGCTATGGAAGATCCCGAGATTTACATAAAAGATGCAGTCAGATTTGAAATAATGAAATACTTTGACTATTTTGTAACAGAATCTACACACCATATGTCTGAGTATGTACCATATTTTAGAAGAAACCCTGAGAGGATAAAGGAGCTTATACCAGAAAGATGGGATTATCTAGAAATCTGTAGAGACAGATGGCAACCACACTATGAGAGGATAAAGAGAGAGGCAATAGGAGAAGAACCTATAGTGGTAGATCGTTCTAATGAGTATGCTGCCAGCATCATATATTCTATGGAGACTGGAGTCTTAAGCAGAATAAATGGTAATGTAAATAACGATAACTTAATAACGAATCTTCCAAAGGATTGCTGTGTAGAGGTCCCCTGCCTGGTAGATAAGACAGGGATACACCCCTGCTTTGTGGGAGAGTTACCTCCACAGTGTGCCGCTTTGAATAGGACCAACATAAATCTTCAGGAATTAGCGGTTATAGCAGCCCTAGAAAAAGACCCTAGAAAGGCTTTCCAAGCAGTAATGTTAGACCCTCTAACTGCAAGTATTCTAGAACCCAGAGATATAAAGAGGATGGTAGAAGAGATGTTTAAGGCAGAAAAGGATTGGGTTGGGTTTGGGTATTAAAAAGAGATACACTATGGTATAATCTATAGTGTATCAGATTAGAGGTGATTTTGATGATAGAGGTAAAGATTAAAGCAGTAGGAATGGATATAAACTCTATGTCGCCAGTAGTCATACTTTCTGACTTTGAAGAAAAAAACTTCTTGCCAATCTGGATAGGATTACCAGAAGCACAGTCTATTGCTATGCAATTACAACAGGCTGTTCCTCCTAGACCATTTACCCATGACCTTATGGTGAATATTCTAAATGAGTTGAATGTTACTATAAAGGATGTTTCAATAGTAGATCTTAAAGATGGTGTTTACTACGCCACTATAACACTTACACTTAATGGAAAGACATACCTTATAGACTCAAGGCCTAGTGATGCAATAGCCCTAGCGGTTAGGACTAATGCTCCTATCTATGTAGACGAAAAGGTTGCCGAAGAGGCATTCATACTGAGTGAAAATATCCAACAACAGGATAGCCAACAAGATAGTCAAGAAGAGGAAGAATTTCGTAAATTTCTCAATAATCTTAAACTTGACGACATAGATAAATATCTATAGTATGCTCTTCATTATAGCTATTAAGTCTTCAGGGGTAGCAGATCTAGGATTTGCCCTTAGAGACTCAGAATTTTGGGACTGAATTGCTATATCTTTTAGATCTTCCTCTTTTACCCCAAAATAGCTAAGTCTTCTGGGAATTTTTAGAGAATCTAGAATGTTCTCTACTGTTTCCAATAGTCTAAGGGCACAATCTCTATCTGTTAATTGATAGCTAGAGGGCTCTAGAGCTCTATAGATATTGGCATACTTCTTCTCTACAATAGGTATATTAAATCTTATCACTGCAGGTAGTAAGACCCCACATATAAGACCATGATGGATGTTATAGTTAATACCCAGAGGATGGGCTAAACCATGAACTGCACCAAGTCTAGCATTGGCAAGTGCTATACCAGCCATAAGGCTTCCTATACTCATAGCCTCTCTAGCATCTAAGTTACCCCCATCCTCTACTACTCTAGTAAGATTCTTTAAGATAAGGATACTAGCCTGGAGGGCTATAGGATCTGTAAGAGGATTAGAGCCCTTAGATACGTAGGCTTCTACAGCCTGAACTAATGCGTCTAGTCCTGTCCAAGCGGTCAGGTTAGGGGGAAGCGTCAGAGTCAGTTCTGGATCAACAATAGCTACATCTGGGATAACTACATTCTCTCTCAGGCTCCTCTTTGCCCTTCTTTCTGGGTCTGTAAGGACAGAGTTCTTTGTTACTTCAGAACCTGTCCCAGCGGTCGTGGGTATAGCTATACATGGAATACCCTTTTTCCCAATCTTAGCCCCATTTATATAGTCTATAGTCTTTAACGGTTTATCGAATAAAACAGCTATTGCCTTGGCTACATCTATACTACTTCCTCCACCTATCCCTATAACAAAATTACACCCATTCTCCCTGGCTATCCGTCTTCCCTCATCTACTAATCTTACTTCTGGGTCTGAAGGAATACCATCAAAGTATACCCATTCAATCTTATTAGCGGAAAGAATTCCTTCTAGTCTTTCTTTAAGCCCTGATTCCTTTAAGAATCTCTTACCAGTAACTATAAGTACCTTTCTACCGATGTCCTTTGTCTCTTCTAATAAGCTTTCAAATGCCCCTCTACCAAATATAATCTTATTGGAGGTTGCAAACTCATACATCTTTTACCTCCTCTACACTCCTAGTAGCTACAAGACTTACCTCTTCGTCACTATACAGTATATCCCCTCTACGGATAGGTGCCTTTACAGAGATAGTAGAGACCTTCTTTACTATCTCTCTCAATCTCTCTTTAGGGATTGACTTGGTAGATTTAACTGGAACCACCTTTACTATCCCTCTATCTACCCTAATGGTGGTAGTTAGAATCCTCTCTGGGCTAAGAAGTTCCCTTTTTACAAAACTCAGCCCTCTATCGCACCTAGCCCCCAAAATATTTCCATTCTCATCTATCTTTATCTTACAACCAACTGGACATACTATACAGGTAAGTATCTTCATCCCTTTTCTCCTACCAAGCTTACTTCTATATCTAGATTACTATCTAGCAGTTCTCTCTTTAGCCTAAGTTTTATCATCTCTCCTGGCCTAGCATACTCATAACTTCCAAGAGAGAATTCCTTTCCATTAGACCTCCCTATGATCTGACAATTCACAAAGGGCTCTTGAGGTCTAAAGTATATATAGGGAGGAGAATCTATAGGCAGAGTTAATCTCTGCGGAACAACATATCTTATATTCTCACCTGGTCTTAAGTTTATAATCCCTTCAATCTTTTTCTTACCAGATATATATCTTATTGCCCCCTCTCCCGCTATGTAAGATTCTCTAGTAACTTCATCTACCAGGTCATGAACCTGAAGAACATTACCACAGGCGAATACCCCTTCTATATTTGTCTCTCTATACTGGTCTACTACAGGTCCTCCAGTCCTTGGATCTAACTTTACCCCAATTCTCTTTGAGAGCTCATTCTCCGGTATAAGACCAACAGATAGAAGGACTGTATCCACATCCATAGAAAACTTTTCCTTTGTTAATAGATTCTCTGCTATAACACCTTCTACCCTGTATTTTCCCTTTATCTCCACTATAGTATGGTTAAGGTATAAGGGGATACCAAAATCTTCAAGACATTGGACAACATTTCTGGTCAGTCCCCCTGGGTAGGGTAGTTTTTCAAGGACACCTAAGACTTCTGCCCCTTCAAGCAAGAGTCTTCTAGCCATAATCATTCCTATATCTCCAGAACCAAGAACAACAATCCTTTTACCAGGCATAAGACCCTCTATATTTATCAGTCTTTGTGCCGAACCAGCTGTATATATACCAGCAGGTCTTTCTCCAGGAATTCCAAGAGCTCCTCTGGTCCTTTCTCTACAACCCATAGCTAGTACTATAGCCCCTGCTTTGATTGATATAAGACCATCCTTTTTATTTACCCCGTATACTGTCTTATCTTTTATATCTAAAACCATAGTAGATAGGAGAACCTTTACATTGTTTAGAGAAAGGACCTTCTCTATGAAGACTTCCGCATACTCCGGACCAGTTAATTCTACACCTAAAAGACTGAGTCCAAAGCCAGTATGGATACACTGGTTTAGTATACCTCCAAGCTCAAAATCTCTCTCTACAAGAATAACATTTGCCCCTAATTCTCCAGCCCTCAGTACAGCTGCTAAGCCTGCAGGTCCACCACCTATCACAACTATATCTGTCTTCATCTCTTTCATCGTTTTGTCTCCCCTATGACCAATCTGGATTCTTTACCTTTCTTGGTTATCTCTTCTGGAGGAACCTCTAAGAGCTGAGAAAGTAATGGAATAAGTCTAGGTCCACAGAATCCTCCTTGACATCTACCAGAACCAGCCCTTGTTCTAAATTTTATACCATCTAGGGTATTAGCTCCACGCCTTACAGCCTCTATTATTTCACCAACAGTTACATGCTCACACCTACATATAATCTCTCCATAGTTTGAGTCTTGAGCTATTAACCTAGTGCGCTCTTCCCAAGAGAGATTAGCAAATCTTGGAATAGCCTTTCTCTCTGGGATAAAGTCTCTCTTTTTAACAAGTTCAACCCCTTTATCCTTTAGTATCTCAATCACGTATAGTGCTATAGCAGGAGCAGAACTAAGGCCTGGTGATTGAATTCCACCTACATTTATCAGGTTCTCTACAACAGGTGAAGGCTCGATAACAAAGTCTTTTCTGTTTAATTCTTTAGCCCTTAAACCAGCAAATACCGTTATAAGCATACTGAGTGGTAGATTAGGGACCTCACCCTTAGCAAAAGAGATAATCCCTCTAAGTCCCTCTTCAGTAACGTTTGTATCATCTTTTGAAGTCGTATGTTCATTTGGACCAACCAAGAGATTTCCATCTACCGTAGGTAAGACAAGGATACCCTTAGTTGTCTCAGTAGGTAGAGGAAAGATTACATGGTTTACTAGATTACCTATCTCTTTATCAAACAAGGCATATTCACCTTTTACAGGTGTTATACTAAAAGATTCGTCTCCAGCAAATCTAGCTACATCATCAGAATAAACTCCTGCAGCATTTATTATCCAATTAGCCTTAAGAAATCCCTTATCGGTTCTAATAGATTTTATCTTCCTATCTTCTAGCTCAAAGCCGGTCACTGTTGTATCAAGTATAAACCTCACCCCATTTCTTTCTGCATTCTCTCTAAGAGCTATGGTAAGCTCAACGGGAGAAGTGATAGCGGTATCTTTTATCCAAAGGGCTCCCTTTATATCTCTTGATAGATTCGGTTCTAACTCAAAGAGTTTTTCCTGTGTAATTATCTCTAGATTTGTAACACCATTTATCTTTCCTCTCTCTTTTAACTCCTCTAACTCTCTAAAACCTTCTTCATTAGGGGTAAGAACTAGAGAACCCAACTTCTTATAAGGAACATCTAATTCTTCACATATAGATGGAAATAATCTTGCCCCTTGAACATTAAGCTTCGCCATCAATGTTCCTGGCTTTGGATCATATCCAGTATGGACAACTGCGCTATTAGCCTTTGTTGTTCCCCACCCTACATCTGCCTCTTTCTCAACCAGAGCTACCCTTAACTGATATCTAGATAATTCTCTAGCAATTGCTGTTCCTACTATTCCACCACCAATAATAACAACATCTAACTCCTTGTCCATCCTAAACTACGTCTTACTGCCTCCTTCCATCTATTATAAAGCCTATCCATCTCTTCCCTATTCCTCTTAGGTTCAAATATCTGATCCATCTTCCATATCTTACTTGCCTCTTCTAGGTTCTTAAAGATACCAATCCCTATAGAAGCCAGTATAAATGCACCTAAAGAGGTTGTTTCTATCATCTTAGGCCTTATAACTGGAATACCTAAGAGATCACTTTGAAACTGAAGCAAGAAGTTATTGCTAGTAGCACCACCATCAACCCTCAGCTCTTTTATCTTTACACCGGTAACTTCTTCCATAGTATTTACTAGATCCCTAATCTGATAGGCTATACCCTCTAATGCAGCCCTAACAATATGCTCTCGCCTAGTTGCTCTACTTATACCTATTATTGCTCCCCTAGCATACATATCCCAATAGGGAGCACCTAAACCAGTAAGAGCTGGAACAAAGTATACATCTGCGGTATCATCAACAGCCCTTGCAAAGACTTCAGAACTTGCCGAATCCGGTATGATTCCAAGATTATCTCTAAGCCACTGAACTACAGAACCTCCGGTAAAAACGCTTCCCTCTATGGCATATCTCAATTCTTTACCTATGCTCCAAGCAATAGTGGTAAGCATTCCTCTCTCATTGATGATTAATCTCTCCAGAGGTTCTAAAAGAAAACATCCAGTCCCATAGGTAACCTTTAACATTCCAGGAGAAAAACAACACTGCCCTACCAACGCCCCTTGCTGGTCTCCTATAATTCCAGCTATCGGAATACCACTTCTGGGGAATTCCTCTGTATATCCAACTATACCTGAAGAATCCACAATAACAGGGAGGATAGACCTTGGTATATCAAAGATATCCAAAAGCTCATCATCCCATTCTCCTCTTTCAATATTAAAAAACATCGTCCTAGACGCGTTGGTAGCATCTGTTGCATGGACTTTACCTTTAGTAAGATTCCAGAGGAGCCAACTATCTACAGTGCCAAAACATACCCTATTTTCCTTTACTAGCGATTTTATCTCTGGAACATTCCTTAAAAGCCAGATGACCTTTGTACTAGAAAAATAGGCATCACAGAGTAAACCAGTCTTCTTTCTTATAATGTCTTCATAACCCTTATCTTTGAGTTCCTCACATATATCTGCACTTCTTCTACACTGCCAGACTATTGCATTATAGAGTGGCTTACCGGTAAATCTGTCCCAGAGTATTGTTGTCTCTCTCTGATTGGTTATGCCTATACCAGAGATATCCTTTACATCTATCCCTGAATTCTTTATAGCACTTATAACCGCATCTTGAACTGTAGACAAGATATCCTCAGGATTCTGCTCCACCCAACCTGGCTTCGGAAAGATCTGAGGTAGTTCCTTTTTACCATCCCCCAACTGATTACCAAACTCATCAAAGATGATTGCCCTACTATTTGTAGTCCCCTGATCAATAACTAGTATATATCCCATAATCCTTCTCCTATAAGTACAATAAAAGCTACGCTAAGTGCGTAGCCCTTATATTCCACTATGGTGGGCGAAACAGGACTTGAACCTGTGACCCCCTGCGTGTGAAGCAGGTGCTCTAACCGCTGAGCTATTCGCCCACTACTAGTAGTATTTTATCATCCAATTTTTTAAAAGACAAGTGGAACAACTCAACAACAGAAATCATTTGACGCAAGGTCTCTAATAAATTATAATGCTAGTTGAGATGAGAGATAAAATAATAGAGGAGTTCTTACAAAAGATAACTCCTATAAGGGGAAGGATTTTGGAGATGTATCTCTTCGGTTCTAGGGCAAGGGACGACTGGAGACCAGACTCTGACTATGATATACTTATAGTACTCGAAAACAAGGAGAATGAAGTTATAGATAAGCTTTACGATGCTGTTATAGATATACTGCTCTCAACAGGCAAATTAATATCACTGAAGATATTTCTTTTAAAAGAATTTGAGAGGCTAAAATCTCTCCAGACACCCTTCATAAGCAATGTCTTAAATGAAGGTATAAAAATTGGATAAGGTTACTAGAGAGTTAATAACAGGTTATATAGAAAAGTCTTTGAGAAAGTTAGAGGCAGGAGAGAGACTCTTTGATCTGGGCTATTACGAAGATGCGGTCTCTAGAGTATACTATGCGGTATTTCATATTGTCCAGGCTCTTCTTTTAACAGAAGGGGAAAGAGCAGAAACGCATAAAGGAGTAGTTACACTATTTGGACTTCTTTTCATCAAGACTGGGAGATTCAAAAAGGACCTAGGGAGATATCTGGTAAATTTAAAAGATGATAGAGAAAGCGGAGATTATGAGGTCTTATCATATATAGATAAAGAGACTGCGGAAAAAGCCTTAAAGGAAGGTAGAGAATTCATAGAAGAAGCCCTAAAGTATCTAAAAGATCTAGGTCTGGAGGTTAAGCTAGAGGAATAACAGTTACAGGGTACCAGAACTACCACGAATACCACGTATTTGAAACAAATCTATATAGTCCGAAAAAATTTTTTAAAAAACGTGGTAGATCTGGTAGTCGTGGTAGCCAAAACTGAAAATCCAAGTACTGTCCTAATCTTTCCATCTTATCCCTATCCAACAACGCCAGTTACCTTCACCCCTTCGACTTTCCTCTAATCCTAAGTCCCTCATCTCTCCTGCTATTCTCTTATCATCATACGATGTCCTCCCCTTGTCTGCCAGCCACCTCTGGAATCTTTCGCCGAATTCATACTTGTAGATGAAATCCTCCCTAGAGTATGTTAATATACAGTTCTCTTCTACAAATTGATTTAGCGGACTTGAAAGCTTCAAGTATTCCTTTTTTATATCATCTTCTCCCTTATCCTGTGTAAATACTAGTCCCTGCCTAATTAATTTTCTTAGCTGGTCTAATGCTAAGATTAGAAGTCCCTCATACTCCTCTTCTGGAAGGTTATCTATCTTATACATAAACCCCGGATCACTAGTAAACTTCTTAGGGAACTCAATCAAGAAGAGTCTTCTATAGAAAGCCTCTGTAGTATCTCTAGACTTTGGTATTTCGTTAGTTAGGAATATGAGTTTGGCATAGTTTAAGTAGCTAAATGGATTCTTATACTTTCGTTCTACAGTTATCGTATCTTCTCCACATAATTGCTTTATAAGTCTAGTGTTCTTCAGTTCTGCATACTCAAGCTCTCCAGAAATATTGGCTAGTTTGTGGTATAGGTACGCCCCTGCAAAACGGTTTTCCTGTAACTCTTTCAAAGAGATATGAGCTACATTCTCTCTACCTAACATCCTCTCCAGGACTCTTGCAAAGGTAGACTTACCGTTGGAGCCTCGCCCAAACAGGAAGAAGATCTTCTGATATTCATAGCCTCTCCAGAGGCAATATCCCAGTAATTCCCAGAGAGATACGGTATCCTCTTGATTAAGGAAGGAAACTATGAGGTCATACAGATAGGAACAGTTGGCAGTTCCATTATAGTTGTATGGTAGCTTCCAGGTGAAGTAGTCATCCTCTTGGAAATCTCTAAATTCGTCAGTTTCTAAGTCAAATACACCATTTTTGAATGGTATTAAAACCTTTGGCGATTCTGGGATCGGTCTACCCTTCCAAGAGAGATCACGGACATCTGCAACGATCTCACTTAAGACATGGATCTTCTTTTGAACATCCTGTATCGTCTCTGTGGATTTTCTAAAGTAGTTCCTTATAAAGTCTTCAGCATCTTCTCTCCAAATACCTTCTTCACTATCAAACCAGTAAAAATCTCCATTACCACCAACAAACCAGAAGCTATACTGAGACATAATCTCTTGTGAGAAAGGTCTTGGATAAAATTTATCTACAACTACTAAGTGATGCCTAGATTGTTTTTTCTCGAAGGGTATTTTGAGCCACTTAAAAGCCTGTTTAACGACCTCTTCAGGGATATACTCAAGGAGCCTATTAAGTCCTGTAGCGGGCTTATTTTCTTCAAGTTTCTTAGTAGTATAAATAACTGTCTGTATCCTTGACTTAGTCTCTTCATCCTCTGTAGCTACTGCAATCGCCCTTAAGTAGTGTTCTACATCCTCTTCTAAAACATCCCTACGTAGTAGTGCCCCAGCAAAGGCTAGCGCACAGTCCTGTCTACTTCCTCTTCTAGCCCAGTATTTTGCTAGTAGTGAAAGTCCAGCAATCTTAGAGACATTTTCAAGCAAGTCCTGAAAATCTACAGTCTCAACGTGGCTGTTGCTATAAAATTGGTACTGTTCCCCAGAGGGATGTATAGAAGGAGGGAATACTGTCTGACAGCCAGTAGAGCGAATTTCAACAATTGTTTCTCCTCTAAATTGAAATCTAGTTGTCTTAGAACCTTCGCAGTAATAGAGGTAGTGAGACCTTGCTTTTTCACCGCTACCATGACCAAAGATTGTTGTTTCAGACAGGAAAAGTGGTGCAATGCGTATTGCCTCTATAGAGTCTAAGTCCACATCTGTCAGCCAGCCCGATGGTTCCCCTAAAAGAACGCCTATGTTAGAAGGTTCTTGGAAATCTTTGCTACCAAACCTCTTTTTATTCCAGTCTGGTAATCTTGGGTTTTTTCCTCCAACTGGAATTGGCACGACTGAGAAACCTTTCTTGATGTATTCTTCTAGCTCCTTATACATATATAAGCTATGTATCTTAAAAGACCTCCTTAGCTACTGCTAATCTCGCAAAAGATTTCTCTAGAGTAGTAGATAAATCTAGACAATTTCTTTGCCTCCTTTCGATAGTTTTAAAATAAGAGAAGAATTGAAATAACCAATAGGGCTATGAAATTTTAGACCCTACATATATATTATACTGACACAAGTTCAAAATGCGAAACATCGGAATAAAATACTCATTGTGGCTGATCTTATGGTATAATATATTTTGTAAAAGTTAAATTACTATTATCTTTATTATCTTTAAATAAACTGCAATTTTATTCTTTTTTGTGTCTTTTACTAAAAGATACATTCTTTAGGAGGTGATAAGTATGAGATTAGGTTTTATAAGTACTTATCCACCTCAGGAATGTGGAATAGCCAATTTTACGAGGGACTTAGTGGATGCAATATTAAACGCTAATAAAGTTATAGACATATCTGTCTTTGCCCCTACCGATGCTTATATTAACCTAGATCTTGACTATGAAAAATCATTCTTGATTTTCCCTGGAAAAGACAACTATATAGACACCGCTGACACTATTAACTCACTAGGCATAGACTGTGTCTCATTACAACACGAATATGGACTTTTCTCGGGGAAAGATGGGGCTGATATCCTATATCTTCTAGAAAGACTTAATATCCCTGTAATTACTACTCTACATACAATACTTACAGAACCATCAGAAAGCCAGAAGGATATATTAAAAGAGATAGGGAATCTATCTAGATATCTAGTAGTTATGACACCTAGTGGAATCAGCCTGTTAAGAGATATCTATGGGATAGATGAGAAGAAAATAAGGTTTATATACCATGGGATCCCAAATCTATCGCCTACACTATCTAAAAAGGAGATGAAAGAAAAATTAGGTATACCAGAGGATACGTTTATTTTATCTACCTTTGGACCTGTCTCTTATAC
>JAOACC010000057.1 GCA_026418035.1 bacterium | reverse complement strand
GTATGGCAGGCAAAATGCCTGCCTTTAATTTTTTAAGAAATATATTTAAATCTTGACAATATAATTTTATAAGTTATAATATGTCAATATAAAATTTTAAAGAGGAGGTATAATCTATGAAAAAGATATGGAACAAAGATCTAACACTTTTACTCTTAGGGCAATCTGTCTCAAGACTAGGAGACAGCGCCCATCATATAGCTCTTATGTGGTTTATCCTTGAAAAGACTGGATCTAGTGCCATTATGGGGACATTATCTGCCCTTGCCTATATCCCTTCTCTAATTTTAGGTCCTTTTGCAGGTGTAATAGTAGATAAGTACTCACGAAAAAAGATTATACTCCTAACTGATTTTATAAGAGGCCTTATAGTAGGACTCCTAGCATTATTCTTCTTTACAAAGGGACTAAACATAACTGAAATCTTTATACTCACTGTTCTCTTAGGTATTTCTTCTGCCTTTTTCAATCCATGCATCCCATCATCAATACCTGAAATGGTAGAACCAGAAAATCTTCCAAGAGCAAATTCACTATTTTCTATAGCCGGTAGGGTTACTGAGATTATAGGACCTTCAGTAGGAGGAATACTTTATAAATTCATAGGGGCTGGATTATTATTTACATTCAATGCGTTCTCTTTCTTCATAGCATCCATCTGTACCCTCTTTATAAAGATACCTCAAAGATATAAAGATGGGAAGATAAATTTTATTGGAGATATAGGAGAGGTATTAAGGAGATTAAAAGAGAATAAAGATCTAATGACATTGGGCATAACTGCAGCTGTTCTTAATTTCTTCTATGTCCCATTCTTTATACTTCTTCCAGTTTACATAAAGAACTATCTCCATCTTGATGCCTCTGTATATGGTTTTGTGCTTGGAGCAGGAGGTGTAGGAAGTTTAATAGGCCTTCTTATTACATCTGTTATCTCTCCTTCGGGAGATAAGAAATACAATATGTTCAGATTTTCTCTTATAGGACAAGGTGCTTTTATTGGACTCCTTGCTCTTCCATTAAGTAGTATTCAACTTATTATTCTCTTTTTTATCATTCAGCTCTTAAACATATTCGTTAACATATACATAAATGTTACCTTCCAACTGATGGTTCCCAGCGAAGAAAGAGGGAGATTCTTTGGCCTTCTAGGTCTTTTTGTAGGGGGGCTTCAACCAATATCTATGAGTTTATCCGGCATTATTGCTGAATATGTAAAGATTCCTATAATATTTATATTTTGTACAACTGTTATCTTGCTTATGAGCTGGAAGGTAATAACTATAAAAGGATTAAGAAATCTATTTATAATTAAGGAAAAGGGGAAAGAAGAAGAAATTTTAGTATCTCACACCTAATTTAATCCATTTATTGGGGTTATTTTTCAGAGTCTCATAGGCGGATAGAACCTCTTCAAATGGGACTATATGCAAAAAGCCTTCTACACTCAGAAGTTTTCCCTTAAATAGTTCTATAACAGTTTCATAGATTCTTTTTTTATCCCATCTAGGGAAATCTCTATATGGTTCGCTTTCTACACGGATACCTGAGACCATTGTATGTCTATTTATATGCCATTCTTCTCCTAAATTCAAACCCAGAGATTCTCCATGATATAGAGAAGTAGTTACTATAGTTCCACCATACCTAGTTCCTCTTATAGCTTGATGAAGGGCTCTATATGATCCACTAGTTTCTATACTGACATCAACACCTTTTTTATTGGTAGCTAATTTTATCTCAAGTCCTACATCAATGTCAGTCCCTAAAATCAAGTCTGCACCAAAATCCTTAGCTAGATTCCTTCTTTCCTCAATTGGGTCTATAGCTATTATAAATGTAGCTCCATTTAACCTTGCCATCTGAACGGTTAAAAGTCCAATAGCTCCTAATCCAAATACTGCCACTCTATCTCCAAGAGAAAATCTACCTTCTCTAACAGACATCAATGCTACAGTAGCAGGGTCTATACAGAGGACTTCTTCGTCAGTTAATCCTTTAGGAATAAGATTTATGCGACTTGCATCTACAGTATGCGTCTCTCTTATAGGAAGATAACCCCATACCCTATCACCTACTCTAAATTCTTCTATATCTTTACCTATTTCTACTATCCTACCTATAGTAATATTGCCAAGGTGAAATGGGAAAAGAGAAGAATCAGTTTTTCTAGGAATAAATAACTCCAATTCATTATCCCAATTTTTATCTACATTTGGAACTTTTCCTAAAAAGAAGGATAGATGCGTCCCATGTTTCTCCGCAGAAATCTCACTTTTTATCCTAATCTCATTAGACTTTAATTCTCCTTCTTCATAATCTATCAGGACTGCCCTTCCAGGCTCTAGAGCAATTAATTCTTTCATCTCTAGTAACCTCCTCTTATTGGTTTATATACTCTTATATAACCTTGAGTATCTACAAGATAATAGTTCTCATACATAGCTTGCTTCATCTCTTTAGTCCACCTATCAGAATCACTCCAATGGTCATAATATAGACTAAATTCAAGCATAATAATGTCAAATTTCTTTTCTCTTATATCTCTAAGTATCTGCTCTTGGTCCCAAAGTCCTTGATAGTAGAGTTGAGTAAATATGAAAGGATCAAAATATATATCCCTATTATGGGCTGGTAGAATACCCAAATTCTCTGCTAAGATAAGCCCCTTTGATTCTTCCACATAATTATCTAAAGCGGTTGGAGGCGGAGAGGGGTTCCAGCCCCAACTTAGGGTATTAGGACCATAATAATAATTGGCTAACTGAAGTAGTATCAATAACGATAAACCTACAAGAACAAGCTGATTCCTCTTTTTAAGAGCCTCGCCTATAAGTATCCCAACTATTATTCCCATTATTCCTACTGGCTCTATAAGATAGTTAAGCATAGAACCAACCTTACCAACTGTAAATTGAACTAAAAAGGCAGAGATAAAGTATAGACTTATTATCCTCTTCTCCTTATGCCATAACCAAACTATAGAGGCAACTAAGCTTATTAATATAAAAGTAGTATAGGTAAATAGTTCTTTTGACATAAAAAACCAGAGTTGCCTTAGGGTAAATATATTGTTATTGTATTTTACTACATGTAGATAAAATTGTCCCTTAGTTATAGCTGTAAGAAATAAAAAGACTAATGCACCATATAAAGCTGTATAACCTATAAGTTTACCAGCGATCTTCTTATTCTTTGTCAAAAGATACAAGTATGCGCCAATAGTTCCAGCAATCATAGACTGTCTTGTATACAAGGCTAGGAGAAAGAATAGAATACACCATCTAAGCTTCTTATAGTCATTCTCATATTTTATAACCCAGTATATACCTAGCATATTAAAAAATATAGAAAGGGTATCTATCCTCATATATATTCCCCATACATAGATGTAGTCTATTGCCAAATAAAATAAGGCACTCAAGAAAGACACAATCTTATTACTTGTAAAGTGAAAAACAATCCTATAGATTACATAAGCGGTAGCTATAACAGCTAAAAAGGCTATAGTCCTGCCAGTAGCAAAAGATATTCCAAATATAGGGACCAATAAAAGTGATAAAAGATTAAAAACGGGTGGATAATTTCCAATGATGTATGGCGGTGAGTTTATATCCTTATAGTAGTTTCTCCCTTGGAGTAAATATCTTACCTGATTAAGTATCGGTCCTTCACCATAATCTAAAGGTTGAGGGTATTTAATAGCACAGATAGCCCTATAGATATAGGAATAGACAATAGGAACCATAAAGACAAAAGAAATTGCAAGAGCAGTAAAAAGTATTATCTCTCCATATCCCAGTTTTTTAATCATATTATCACCTCTATCGTGCTTTTTATTTTACATTATAATATTAGTAGGTTCACATTAGAATAAAAATAAAAACAGCTGGAGGAAGGTTAAGATGGATCCTATAAGGCAAGCATTAGAGATTATCAGGTCTTCAGACAATATAGTGGCATTTACAGGAGCAGGGGCATCTACTGAAAGTAATATACCTGACTTTAGGTCTGATAAAGGTTTATACAAAAAGGAAGAGAAGGAGTATGGATTTCCTCCCGAGGTAATGTTAAGCCATAGCTTCTTTATAAAATATCCAGACAAATTTTACCAATTTTATAGAAAAGAAATAATCCACAAGGATGCACTCCCTAACCCCTGCCATATAGCACTGGCAAAATTAGAAGACGTAGGAAAGGTTAAGGCTATAATAACGCAAAACATAGATGGACTTCATCAGAGGGCAGGTTCTAGAAATGTTCTTGAACTTCACGGCTCTATATACAGAAACTACTGCGTTTCCTGCAAAAAATTCTTTGAGCTAGATTATATCATAAATAGTGAAGAACTCGTTCCCAGATGTGACAGATGTGGAAATATAGTAAAACCTGATGTAGTATTATATGAAGAACCTTTAGATCCAAACATCTTAGAAGACTCTATAACATACATAAGCGAAGCGGACTGTCTTATTATTATAGGAACGAGCCTAATAGTATACCCAGCTGCTGGACTTATAGAGTACTACAAGAAAAATAAACTAATAATGATAAATAAAACTCCAACTCCATATGACTGGAAAGCAAATGTAATAATACGGGAAAATGCAGGGATTGTAATGAAAAAAATATTAGAAGAACTAGGAGTATAGTGGGTTAATGAAAACAAAAGACGGGGATGATACCCCGTCTTATATTCAACTCTCAAGTTTTAGCTAGAATACCTTAACACCCAAGGCTACAGAGAGCGCATCTAGGGCTTTCATATAGCTGTATACGCTGGACTTATAGTTATTCTCTGCGCTGAGAAGTGAAGATTCTGTGCTCATAAGTTGAAGTTTAGTAATTGAGCCTACCTTTAACCTAGCATTATCTATCTCTAAGTTCTTTCTTGCTAAAGCCAGATTCTTTTCCTGTAGCCTTACCTGATTTAATGCATTAATGACATTTTGATATGCGGTATTTATAGAGAGGTCTAAATTGTCTAATACCTGCTTAAGAGAATCTTGGGCACTCATTAAAGAAAGTTGAGCACTCCTAATCTGACTCTGAGGCGTATATTCGTTATTAGCCAAATCGTACTGAAGCTTAGCTAGCTCATAGCTATTCTTAGCCTGAACCACAGTAGGGAGATTACTTTGTGCCTGCTTCTTTAGAGCTTCTATATCAACTTTTACCTCCTTAAAGGTTGGTTCGGTAAGAACAACTGGGGTTGACGTATCTAATCCTATAGAGAGTAATAGCTTATCAGTTGCAGACTTTAGATTAGCCTCAGCAGATGTCACTGCATTCTGAGCGGAGACAACATTATTTTCTGCCTGTAAGACATCAGCATCGGTAGCATTACCTAAAGACCTTCTAGTCTTTACAGCTTTAAGGTTTTCACTTGCTACTTCCAATTGTT
Source organism: bacterium (assembly GCA_026418035.1). Taxonomy (GTDB): domain Bacteria; phylum DUMJ01; class DUMJ01; order DUMJ01; family DUMJ01; genus DUMJ01. The sequence continues at coordinate 24,359 of JAOACC010000057.1, read as the reverse complement.
TCTTTGCCAAATTCAGTTGATTCTGAGCTTCTAGAACAGCCAAATAATTACTTCTCACCGTTTGAGTAACTTGAAGTTTCACATAATTATACTGAGCTTGAGCATAGGCTAAATTATTTCTAGCTTGTGTTAGAGCAACTATCAAGGTTGTAGGATCCCCTTCTTTCTCTAAAAGAGACTGCTTTGCATCCTCAAAATTCCTCTGAGCATCTATTACACTTTGATTCTGCTTTAGTCCTAACTCTATAGCAGATTCCATAGTAAGTTGAACCGGCTCTTTTCCATAAACAACATTACTGATCAATAACATAACAACCACTAAGAAAACACTAAATCTTTTTAAATTCATTCTATTATCACTCCTTTCCTAAGATTATATTTAGTTGCATTAAGGCTATATTATAATCCACTATTGCTTTATCCAATTCTAATAAGGCTTGCTCTCTCTGTATCCTAGCAGATTCTAAGTCTAATTGAGTTATAAGCCCCAAACCAAGTCTTATCTCTTGATTCTTTACCAATAACTCTTTCTGTTGTAGGTTAAGTTGTGCCTTTTCTATATTAGCCATAGCTTGCATAACAGTATTATAGTACTGTCTTACCGTTAACTCTACAGTCTTCTTGGTATTCTCCAGGTTTATCTTAGCCTGTTCTAAAGAGAGAGTTGCCTGTTTTATACTTTCATTTCTACTTCCTCCATCAATTATCGGAGCACTCACAGTAAAAGCTATAGCCCAATCTGGAGAAGAGCTACCAGAAGAACCCTTTAGAGGAAAAGAGTAAGAGAGACTTAGCTGATAGTTTTGATTATCTATACCTATCTTAAGGCTTTGCCCATTTACCGAATAGGTACCACTTAACCCCAAAGTTATGTTGGATTTAGTAGCATCTTTATGGTTTCTTTCAGCCTCTATTAAACTGTATTGAGTGTTCTTTATGTCTAAATTATTCTCCATGGCTTCTTTTATAAGTTCCTCTAAAGAAAATTCCACATCCTTATAAGATACTTCTTCTCTAAGAACAATGTCTCTATAAGGAATACCTAAGGTATTAAAAAGAGTAAGTAGAGCTATCTTCAAGCTATTCTTAGCCGACTCATAGGAGAGCTGACTACTCTTTAAGGCTAGTTGTGCATCCATCAGACTATTTTCAGTTATAGCCCTTTTTGAAAATTGATCTTGTGCTATTTTTAGATGTTTCTCTGCCAAGGCTAAGCTCTTCTCAGCTATGCCTAGCTGTCTTTGAGCAAAAAGTGCATCGAAAAATTGTTTAGTTATCTTCAATTTGAGACTTCTTAAACCATTTATATAATTATTCTTAGCCTTATAATATGCAAGTCTTGCGCTTAGAAGAGATGTCCCAGCTGGAGAATCTTCACTAAGATTATAAGTTAAAGACAATGTTGCTGAAGGCTGATCAATAATAGTTGTAATGGTATTTCCACTATACGTTTCCGTGCTTTCCCCCCTTGAATATCCTATATTACCTGTAAGTCTTGGAGTTGTAAACAAAGACTGTACCTGCTTTAACTTTGACTCTGCACTGTCTAGTTGAGCTTGAAGTAATTTTAGCTCTGGGGCATTATTAATGGCACTAAGAGCATCATTAAGTGTCCATACTTCTTCTGATAGCGCTAAATTGGGCAGTAATAAAAACAAGATTAAGAAAACAGCTATCCTTTTCATATTAGATATAATCTCCGCTGGCAGAAAATTGTCTTGGCCTTTCTTCTAAATCAACTTTGACATCAAGCCTACTACCTTTTCTCACTACATTCAAAACTATCTGATTCTTCCTTGTCCTAAGAACTTTTAGAAGCAAGGTATTCCAATCATCCACCCTTTCACTATCGATCCCCACTATTATATCACCAACTTGAAGTTTAGCTCTATCTGCAGGGCTAGACTTTACTACTTCCGCCACAATTACCCCATAATCTACAGGAAGGTTATAGTAATAAGCTATTCTTCTATTTAAGGTCTCACCTCCTATCCCTAACCAAGGATGGCTCGCATAACCTTTCTTTATTATATCTTCTGCAATCTTTTTAGCAGTATTACTAGGTATCGCAAATCCTATGCCTTGTGCCCCTTGATATATAGCGGTATTTATACCTATAACCTCACCACTACTACTTACTAAGGCTCCTCCACTATTACCAGGGTTTATAGCTGCATCTGTCTGTATAAGGGTTTCTATAAGAACCCCCTTATCTGTCTGAATGCTTCTCTCCAATGCGCTTACTATCCCTGCAGTTACAGTCTTACCTAAACCAAAGGGATTTCCTATTGCTATAGCAATCTGACCTACTTTAAGCTTACTAGAATCTGCCAGCTTTGCATAGGGTAAATTATCCGCATTGACCTTTATTACCGCTAAATCTGTAAAAGGGTCCCTACCGATCAATCTTCCTTCTAATATTCTTCCATCACTAAGAGTAACTTTTATACTCTTAGCCCCCTCTATAACGTGATTATTAGTGAGTATATAGCCATCCTTGCTTATTATCACTCCAGAACCTGCGCCCTCAGTAGGAAATGCCTGAAAAAAATACTGAACCATACTTATTGTACTTATATTTACTACACTGGGACCCACACTTTCGGATACACTTGTATAGATATTCTCTATGTCTGCTAAATAATTAGATTGTGCTAACACCAAATCTGTCCCTATCATCTTATTTCCTAGATATCCTAACAAGAGACCTACTATAAAAACAGCAACTATAGATATCTTTAATCTGTGCATAACAATTATCCTCCCTTCTCACTTGTAATTTTTAATAACCTTTTCTATTATGTCTCTCTCTACAATCCCTATTACTAAAAAATTCCTTCTCTTATAACTCCATGCAAAACCACTCATCCCATCAAACTGCCAATAAGAATATCTTATACCTTCTATACTACTTCTTCTAACATCTGGAGGTACAGGAGGAGGAATACGAAGTTCAAAGACTAAGACATTATTAATACCATCTGAAAAATGGTAAGCTAAGCCATCAGGCACTTCTTTTATACTTATGCACTCATATCCTTTCTCTTGCAAAGGAGAAAAACCTACCAAGCTACTTAACCTTTTTCTGAATTCCTCTAGAGGGATAAATCTCTCTCTACGGTCTATAATTCTAAAGTCTTTTTTGGGATTTGTCCATACAAATAATCTTTCGTCAGGTATTGTAGAAAAGTCTATATCTGTGTAAAAAGAGTACTCTTGTAGCTTTCCATCAGCAGAATATCTCTCCCTTTTTAGAATAAGATTAGTCTGATTATCTATCCATAAAATAAGTAATGGTATCTTACCATTCTTTGGAGTTACAGATATCCTAGTTACATCTCTATTTAAAAATCTGTCCGGCTGTCCGTAAATATCGTAGTTTTTCAGTATAAGCTCTATAAGCTTCTTGTGTATATCCCTGTGGGGAGGGTCATAGAGAGAGGGTCCTAAAGTCAAGGTATCTTTATTTGGCTGATAGTAATAGCTATTTCTTCCATCATCTATAAGTAAATCGCCAGCTAGGAACGAGGGAAAGATATATTCTCTTCTAAATCTCCCAGAAGAGAGAACAAAGACCTTACTAACTGTTATATTGAGCTTATCTTTCATATAGATTCCATTTGTTTCTGTGGCAACAAGGTTTATCTTACCTTCTATATTCCAAGCATTGGATAATATTTCAGCTGGAGTCTTCTCATTAGCAAAAACCAAATATGAAAGCAAGAATAAGAACAATATAACTAGAGATATTAAGTTTTTTTTCATTTAGAACCTTCTCCGAAACTACTTACAGAAACAACTAAACCTGGATTATTCTTTATTATATGCGCATTATAGTATTCTTGTAGATAGGTGCTTAGGACAGGAGAAGTCTGAACTGCCACTTCTTCTCTAGGAAGATTTTTAAAGGTTATAAAAAAGAGCATTAATCCTCCAAGAACAAATCCAATTGCTAACTTTAGACCGAAAGAAAATCTCTTCTTTCTAGTTTCTTCTTCTATCCTTTCTATTATCTGAGTTTCAAAATAAGGTCCTACCTCTAAAACAGGAAAAGCACCCATCAGTTTATGAAGCCTTTCTATATCTTCTAATTCTTCCATACAAGACCTACAAATTTTTAGATGTTCTCTTACAGCAATACTTTGATCAGCTGGTAGTTCTTTATCAAAATATGCAGAAAGTAATCTTTTTACCTCATTGCACCTCATTATTTTTAGTTACCTCCTCAAAAGACTTGAGGTCACTTAGGAGTGACTTAAGCTTCATCCTTGCCCTATACAATCTCGACTCCACTGTCCCTATAGGTATATCTAACATTTCACCTATCTCCTGATAGGAAAGCCCTTCAAATTCTCTGAGTACAAAGACTATTCTAAGGTCTTCAGGCAAGCTAGTCACTGCGTCTTTTATCCTTTCTTGTATCTCCATCCTTTCTAAAGTCTCCTCAGGGCTATAATAGCTACTCTGAGGTATAGTTAGCCATACTCCTTCTTCTAAATTCTCCTCTCTATTACTTTTCTCTCTAACCTTATCCATACATAGATTTACTACTATCCTTGATAGCCAGGTAGAAAATTTGCTCTCTTCCTTAAATTTCTTTATATTCAGGAAGGCTTTTACAAAAGCCTCCTGTGCTATATCCTCTGCATCCTCTGATCGTCCTAGAGTTCTATACACAAGATTTATTACGTATCTCTCATACCTCTTAACTAACTCACTAAAAGCTAATACGTCACCCTTCTTAGCCCTCTTAACCAATACGTCTTCTCTTTCTTCCATATCTACCTAACCTTCCTTTGCCTATCTAGTTGACCTCTAATTAAGAGACGCAGTATATAATAGAAATATTCCTCTAAAATACCAAGGATATTATACAATAAATATTGGCTCAATTTATAATTTTGCAATTCATTAGTTACCCTTACAAAGTATTTCTAAATACTTATCAAAAGAGTTAAGGTTTCATCCATCTACAATTATATGTTAATATTAAAAAGATAATAAATACAGAGGAGGGATAAACCTATGGAAATTGAAAAGACTTTTTATGGACTGACAAGGGAAGAGATCCCAATCTATCAGTATACCTTAATAAATGATAATGGCATCATAATGAAAGTTATTCCTTATGGATGCAGTATAACTGAGTTATGGGTGCCTGATAAAAATGGGGAACTAGCAGATATAGTTCTAGGGTTTGATACAATAAGCGAGTATGAGAATAATACACCATATCTAGGCTGTATAGTTGGGCGTTATGGAAACCGCATAGCTAAGGGAAGGTTTACTATCGATGGGGTAACATATCAATTAGCTCTAAATGAGAGTGGAAAACCCAATCACCTACATGGGGGTTTTAAGAGTTTCAAGGATGTGGTCTTTAAAGCTATACCAATGAAGACACCATATGGTCCTGCAATAAGGTTAAAATATCTAAGTCACGATGGAGAAGAGGGTTATCCTGGAAATCTAGAAGTAACAGTAACATATACACTTACAAATAAAAATGAACTTAAGATAGATTATGTTGCTACAACTGACAAACCAACTATCCTCAACCTAACAAACCATAGCTATTTTAACCTTGCAGGAGAAGGTTCTGGAACAATATTAGACCATGAACTTGTACTTAATGCTGACTACTATACACCAGCAGATGAGTATTTAATTCCTACTGGAGAGATAGCATCAGTAAAAGGAACAGGTATAGATTTCACAATGCCTAGAAGGATAGGAGAAAGGATAGAACAGTATAAAGAGTACCCTTTCGGCGGATACGACCACAATTTCATTATAAACAAGAAAGAAGGAGAATTAGCATTTGCTGGAAGATTAAGAGAATACAATAGTGGAAGAGAGATGGAGATATATACTACAGAACCAGCAATAGTTTTATATACAGGAAATTGGCTAGATATAAAAGGAAAAGGAGGAAAACATTATAGTAGATATGCAGGGCTTTGTTTAGAAACACAACACTGTCCTGATTCACCAAATCATCCAAATTTCCCCAACACTATCTTAAGACCAGGAGAGATATTTACTTCTACAACAATATATAGGTTTGGAGTGATACCCAGGTAGAGCATAGGTATCTTGTTATGTAAGACTGACGATAATACCGTAAAGATCTGAATAAAATTAAGTGAAACTTACTTACCCCCTTTGAGAATACCTAGTAATTTCGTAAAAAACTAGTTATAATTTGAGGGTAACCTATTGACAAATTAGAAAATTAGTGATAATAAGGTATAGTAGAAAGTATCTTTTGATGAAAGGGGGTGAGTAAGAATGACAAAAGCTGATCTAGTAGATGTAGTTGCCCAGAAGGTGGGACAAACTAAGAAACTTACCGCACAGGTCATAGACCAGACCCTCGATGCTATAGCTGAAGCTCTAAAGAAGGGTGAGAAGGTTCAGCTTATTGGATTTGGTAGCTTCGAAGTAAGAAAGAGAGCGGCGAGAAAAGGTATAAATCCAAGAACAAGGAAGCCTATAAACATCCCTGCTAAAACTGTACCTGTATTTAGACCTGGAAAAGAATTGAGAGAAGCGGTAAAGTAATTTTTATCTAAGATAGGGGGAGATATTTCAAAATATATAATCTCCCCCTATCTTGTGTTATAATTAAAGTCATGGAGTTTATAAGTCCTACAAAAGGAAAACTTACATTTGAAGAAATGTTTAGAGAGATTATATCATTCATTCAGGAGGAGCCTAAGAATCCTTATCATCTTATAGTTGGTACCGACTCCCTTCCTGGAGAAGAGGTATATTTTGTCACCGCTGTAATTATTCATAGGATAGGAAGTGGTGGAAGATATTTTTATAGGAAGATTACAAACAAACATATAAAATCTCTAAGACAGAGGATCTTTTATGAAGCAACTCTCAGTCTAGAGACCGCAAGTCTAATAACCTCTCAACTAGCCAAAAATGGGGTTTCTGAGCTCCCTATTGAGATACACGTTGATATTGGGACAAAAGGTGAGACAAGACAACTAATAAAAGAGGTCGTTGGTATGATTACTTCTAGCGGATATTCTGCAAAGATAAAACCTGAATCCTTTGGGGCTAGTAAAGTAGCGGATAAACATTCTAAATAGGAGGAAAAAGATGAGAGGAAGTAATAGGGAAATAAAGATAAAAGAGGAAAGGATAAGAAATTTACTAGAAGAGAATAACTCTAATGGGCTTCTTATAAGTCTAAAGTATAATTTTGCCTGGGCTACAGGTGGAAGATACAATCACGTTGGGCTTATTACCGAGTTGGGACCAACTAGTCTACTTATAACTAAAGATAACTCTTATATTGTAACTAACTCTATTGAGGCTCCAAGAATAGAAAAGGAAGAGGTTGGAATCTTAGGACACTATGAGTTTGCTATCTTCCCCTGGTATGATCCCGATGAAAAGTTAAAGATAGTAGAAAAGATAACTGGAGATAACTTTATAACTGATACTCCTTTTAGAAATGCAAAGGTAGTTAATCTACTCTCACTTAGATATCCTTTGGTAGAAGAGGAGATTGAGAGGATAAAATCTCTAGGTAAATCTGCCAGTTTAAGTATGGAGGAGGTCTGTAAATCAATAAGACCAGGGCAGACAGAACTGGAGATAGCTGGAATGATGGCAGAAAATCTTCTTTCTAGGAGGATATATCCTAGTGTACTTCTAGTAGCTGGTGACGAAAGAATCTCAAAATTTAGACATCCTATTCCAACAGAGAACAGGATATCTCGCTATGCTATGGTAGTTATATGTGCAATGAAAGATGGTATCCAGGTTGCAGTTACAAGACTAGTCCACTTTGGAAAGATAGATACAGAGCTGAGAAAGAAACACAATGCAGTAGTAAAGATTGATTCTGTCTTTATACATAATACAAAAGTAGGTGCAAAATGGAGCGAAATACTAGAAAAAGGTATAAAGATGTACGAAGAAGTCGGATTTCCAGAAGAATGGAAAAAACATCATCAGGGTGGACCTACCGGTTATCAAAGTAGAGAGTTCACAGTAAATCCAAAGACTCAAGGCACTGTAGTTAAATATCAGCCTATAGCATGGAATCCTTCGATAACAGGGACAAAATCTGAGGACACCATTTTAGTTGGAGAAGAGACCCCAGAGATAATAACTCCCACTTTTGACTGGCCAGTGATAGATGTAGAAGTAGATGGTGTAATCTATAAAAGACCTGATATATTGGAGAGATAAAGATGAAGGCATTCATTATGGCAGCTGGTGAAGGAACTAGGCTTCGTCCTCTTACATATATACGACCTAAACCACTAGTCCCCTTAGGGAATAGACCTATAATTACTAGAATCATATCCCTTTTAAAAACCAATGGAATTACTGATATTATAATAAATTTACACTATAAAAAAGAAAAGATAAAAGATTGCCTAGGAGATGGCAAAGATTTTGGTGTAAATATAATGTATTCGGAAGAAGAGATCTTATTGGGCACAGCTGGAGGAGTAAAGAAAGTAGAAGACATACTTCCCGATACCTTTGTAGTTATAAGTGGTGATATCGCAACAGACATAAACATTGGAGAGATGATAGCCTTTCACAAAAAGAAAAATGCATTAGTTACGCTTGCTGTTACCATAGCTGATGATCCAACGAAATATGGCGTTGTTTCTCTAAATAGCGACGGAAAAATCCAAAGGTTTTTAGAAAAGCCCTCAAGAGATAAGGTGTTTAGTCCCATTGTCAATGCTGGAATATACGTATTAGAAAAAGAGGTCTTAAAAGAAGTTCCGGAAGGAGTTTTCTACGACTTTGGGAAGCAACTCTTCCCAGCCCTTATGGAAAAACAGGCACCATTATATGGTTATCTTTCCAGTGGTTATTGGATGGATATAGGAAGTATAGCCGATTATAAAAAGGTTCACAACGATATAGGAGATGGTAAGCTACAGATACCCCATTATGGAGAATTATTTACAGATAATGTAAGGATAGGGACTGGAACATATATAGATAAAGCAAATTTCTTTGGCAGTGTGTTTATTGGTAATGGAGTCAAACTTGAAGAAGGGGTAACAATTGTAGGACCTTCGTTTATAGGAGATTCTGTAAAGATAGAAAAGGGAACCAAAATAGAGGGTTCTATTATCTGGAATAATGTCCATATTGAGGAATCTGCTACAATAATTAGGTCTGTAATCGGTGATAATTCAAAGATATTAAAAGAAAGTTATATAGTTGATGGAGTTTTTTGTAAAATCCCTAGAGAGGCTATAGATAGTTGAGAGTATTAGTAACTGGTTCTAGTGGACAGTTAGGTAAAGCGGTAGTAGAAGTCTTTTTTAAAAATGATATAGATGTTTATCCTATACCACACAGTAGATTAGATATTACCAACAGACAAGCGGTAGAAGAGATAATAAGAGCTTATTTGCCAGAGATAGTCATAAACTGCTCAGCATTTACAGATGTAGACCTGTGTGAAAGAGAAAAGGATAAAGCCTATAAGATAAATGCTCTAGGGCCAAGAAATTTAGCTTTAGTTTCTGAAAAATACAATACATATCTCATTCATATAAGCACCGATTATGTCTTTGATGGAGAAAAGAAGACTCCATATATCGAGTTTGATAAACCAAATCCTATAAACATCTATGGCAAAAGCAAGTTAGAAGGAGAAAACTTTATAGAGAGATTTTCAAAGAGGTATACAATAGTAAGAACAAGTTGGCTCTATGGAGATGGGAATAACTTTGTAAGAAAGATAATAGAAAAAGCTAAAAAGGAAAAGGTTCTAAAAGTTGTAGATGATCAATTTGGCTCTCCAACATACACATATGATTTAGCTACGGCACTATTAAATATAGCTAAAGAAGAAGTTTACGGACTTTACCACTGTGCAAATAAAGGAGTAACATCTAGATTTGAAGAAGCTAGATTTATAATAGAAAAGCTAAGACTAGGGGTAGAAGTTATTCCCATAAAGAGCGAAGATTATATTACACCAGCTAAAAGACCCAGATATACGCCTTTAGAAAATTATCTGTTAGAGTTAGAGGGAATATTTTATGCTAGAAGTTGGGAGCTAGCAATGGAAGAGTTCTTAAGGGGGGAAGTATTATGAAGATACTTTTAATAAATCCACCAATGGCAAGCTATTATCACAGACTTGGATTAAAGTATCCGCCATTAGGAGTTGGATATATTGCAGGAACATTACAAAAGGAAGGATATAATGTAAAAGTTATAGACCTAAACGTAGAATCAGTGAAGATTAGTAACATCCCTTATCAAGATTTTGACTTGGTTGGCATCTCTACCGATACTACTAGATATCCTCTAGCTATTAATATCGCCAAGTATGCTAAAGCTAAAGGTTGTAAGGTGGTTATAGGAGGACCTCATACAACATTTTTAGATAGAGAGGCGCTAGAGACAGGATTTATAGATTATGTAGTAAGAGGAGAAGGAGAATATATTCTATTAGACTTAATAAGGGCATTGGAAAGGGAAAAAGATATAAGTAATGTAAAAGGGATATCATATATTAAAGATGGAGAGGTTATAAGAAATCCTAGTGCAGAATTAATAAAAGACCTAGATTCTCTTCCTTTCCCTGCTAGAAACCTTCTCCCTATGGACAAATACACTGCAAAATTAGATGGAACCTATGCAACATCTCTTGTTACATCTAGAGGCTGTCCCTTCAATTGCAGTTTTTGCTCTGCTTCTGCATTTTCTGGGGTGGAGTGGAGGAGTAGAAGTGTAAAGAATATAATGGAAGAGTTAGGCATTCTATATAAAAAATATGGTTATAAAGCAATAGCATTCTTTGATGATAATTTTACTCTAAATCCCCAAAGGGTTATTGCACTCTGTGAAGAAATACTTAAGCTTGGATGGAAGTTCAAATGGTGGGCATTTTCGAGAGTAGAAGGTATAATAAATAATCCTAAGATGGTTGAACTGATGGCTAAAGCTGGTAACTATATGGTGTTTATAGGATTTGAGAGCGCAAACCAAGATGTCCTTGAAAGCTTTAAGAAGAAACTTATAATAGAAAAGGCGAAAGACGCTATAAACATACTTCGTAAGAATAAGATAAAGGTTATGGGGAGTTTTATCCTTGGAGCTATGGGAGAGACGAAAGAGATGATACAGAAGACAATAAACTATGCTAAAAAGTTAGACCCAGACATAGCCCAGTTCTCTGTTTTAACCCCGTATCCAGGTACTGCCCTGTTTGAAGAGGTAAAATCAAGACTTATAAATAAAAACTGGTCGTTATACGATGGGGGATATAACGTCTTTAGGTTAGAGCATCTTACACCTAGAGAGGTAAGGTGGTTAATAGCTAAGGCTTATGTATCTTTCTATGGAAGACCCAAGCGTTTACTCAAGCAGGGTATCTCAAGTCTTTGGAGTATGCTAATAGGATATAAACTAAACAGAAGGGTTCCACTAAAGTTCATCGAGGGAGACTGGTGCAAGATAGAGACCTAAAAGATATAGAAAAATTTGTAGCTAGATACTACAAAAGAAACTTTATAGTTAATAGCCTAGATATGGCGTTCTTTAGCATGGGCTCAACCTTCTATTCTTTCTCTACGATATTCCCTGTTCTTATTAAGAACCTAGGTGGTAGTAATATACACATAGGGCTTCTACCAGCAATAGTTAATCTTGGGTGGACTATACCAAGTATAATTGGGGCAAGAATGATAGCAAAACTCCCTAGAAAGTTAGATTTTATTCTAAAATGGACGATAGGAGAAAGGTTACCCTATTTAATCATTGCATTCTTGCTAATACTATTAGCTAATTCAAGTCCATTTTTAACATTATATGTCTCTCTATTCCTAGTATTTGTTGCTGCCATTACTGGCGGAATCCTCTATCCTGCCTGGTTAGACTTCATAGCAAAGATTATGCCTCCTACTAAGCGAGGAACCCTCTTCTCAGTAGGATTTGGTATAGGCGGAGTGCTAGGGATATTTGCATCTTTTATGGCGAGAAGATTTCTAGAAATCTACAGCTTCCCTTATAACTTCTTTTATTGTTTCATAAGTGCCAGTATCGGCTTAGGATTATCATATCTATTTATAGCTTTAGCTAAAGAGCCAGAGTTAATAGTAGACTCTGACGACTTAAGCCTAGCTCAGTATATAAAGAGCCTTCCAGATATTCTAAAAGGAGATAAAAACTTTACACTATACATATTAGGCAGGATTCTCTCAGCATTAGGAAGTATGGGGATAGGTTTCTATACAATCTATAGTCTTAAAGCATTTAATCTTGGTGATGACTATGCAGGAATATTTAGTGCGTTTCTCTTAGGTTCACAGACTATATCAACCTTCTTAGTAGGTCCTTTAGGGGATAGAAAGGGCCATAAACTTGTTCTTTCTACAGGTATATTATCCCTTCTAATAGGTTATCTAGGACTTATACTAGGTATTGGTCCTTGGACTGCTTATCTAGCTTTCATATTCTTAGGGATAAATAATAGTACCTTTATGACTTCTGGGATGGCTTTACTTACAGAGTTTGCCCCTATAGAACTTAGACCTGTATATGTAGGCTTATCAAATACACTGATAGGACCTTTTAGCTTTATAGCTCCAATAATAGGTGGTGTCCTAGCCAATAAATTAGGGTATAAACCTATGTTTTTTATCGCATTTATACTAGCCTCTATGGGTTTTCTAATAATGACGTTCTTAGTGAAAGAACCTAGAAAGACTCATTAAAAAGATTAGCACATTTACAAGTACTATAGCTCCCCCTGGAGCTATATTCAAGTAATAAGAAAGAAATAAGCCTAGGATAACAGATATAACACCAAAAATTATAGAAGATAAAAGTGCCCCCTTAAAACTCTTAGACACCTGCATACCAGTAGCTACTGGAATAACCACAAGTGCAGAAGCCAAAAGTATACCTGCTATCCTTATAGTTATAGCCACTGTGATGGCTCCTATCAAAACAAGAAGCGTATTCAACATCTCTACAGGTAGCCCGCTAGCCCTTGCTGAGTCTTCATCGAAGGTAATGTACAATAGAGGTTTATATAAGAGTAAAACTAAGATTATTACCGGTATACCAAAGGACAAGGCGAAGACAAGTTCGCTTTTGTCTATAGCTAAAAGGCTACCAAAAAGATAGGAATTTATATTAAAATTTGTTCCCTTAGCCATACTTATTATAGTTATTCCTAAGGCTAATCCAGTTGACAGTAGTATTGCTATAGCGGTATCTCCGTAGAGCTTTGACCTTCTAACTATGTAGTTCACTAACAAGGCACCTACAATTGAGAAAACTAATATCATAACGTTTGGGCTAAAACCAAGGATTATACCTAAAGCTATTCCGCCAAAAGAAAAGTGAGCTACACCATCAGCAATAAGAGAGAGATTCTTTAAGACTAAAAATACTCCTATCAAAGGGCATAAAATACCAATAAAGATACCATTTATAAGTGCATACTGCATAAAGGTATATCGAAATATATCCATAACTATCCTCTAAGCAAGTCTTCAATCTCTATAGGCCAGAGAATCTTCTTAAAGAAATCTTTAGGTTTCCCTATAAAGTGTAATCTTTTATCTAAGTAAGCCATCATAGAAACCTCACTAGCTACACCACTTATATCATGAGATACTATAATAATAGTTATATGCATATCCTTATTTAAATGACCCAATAACTCATAAAATTTTGCCTGATTGACAACATCTACCCCAGTAGTAGGTTCATCTAATATCAAAAGGTCTGGATTGCTTACTATAGCCCTAGCTATATGAACTCTCTGCTGTTGTCCCCCAGAGAGTTCTCCTATTTTTCTATTCTTAAACTCTTTAAGTCCAACTAATTCTAGTGCCTGTTCTATTAATTCTTTATCCTTATTTGTAAATCTTCTTATAATACCATCAGACAATCTTCCCAATCCAACTATCTCTTCTACTGTGGCAGGGAAAAGATGATATAGGGAAGCAATTCTCTGTGGTATATAACTTATCTTATCTGTATAAATTCTTATTTCCCCATCTGTAGGTTTCAAGATACCAACAATAAGTTTTAGCAATGTACTTTTACCAGAACCATTAGGTCCAATAATGCCAAAGAACTCTTCCCTATTTAAAGAGAAGGAAATATCCTCTAAAACAAATTCATCTTTATATCTAAAATATAGATTTCTAACTTCTAAGATCTTATCACTCATAACCAAGGGCAAGTTTAAGATTCCCTAAATTTTCTCTCATCTTAGAGAGATAATCCTTACCTGCTTTTACATCATCTTTGCTTAGTCCTTCTATTGGATCTAGGAGTAATATCTTTACTCCTGTCTCTCTGGAGATAGACTCTGCAAGTTTAGGTGATATAAGTGGTTCAGTAAATATATATCCAATTTTATTCTCTTTTATAATTTTTGTTACCTCTACTAGATCCCTAGGATTTGGTTCAGCTTCAGGGCTAATCCCAGTTACAGGGATCTGTATAAGTCCATAACGGCTTGCAAATCTAGAAAAGGCATTATGCGATGTTACAAAGACCCTTTTTTTACACCTAGATAAGGTATCTTTTATCTCTTTATCTAATGTCTCTACCTTTTTCAAATAACTCTTATAATTAACCTCGTAATATAACCTGTTCTTTGGGTCAAGCTTTATAAGTGCATCCCGTATAACTCTCAATTGTGACTTAACTAAAACGGGGTCAAGCCATATGTGTGGATCATCCCCTTTAGCGCTTATCGACTTATACATATCTATAGTAATAAGATTTTTATTCTTAGCATCCTTTAGTAATCTTTCAGCCCAAGGTTCTAATCCAGCTCCATTATATATAAAAAGGTCTGCATTAAGAATTTTACTAATATCTTTAGGTGTCGGCTCCCAGTCGTGAGGTTCAACACCAAAGGGTATAAGGGTAATAATATTTATTTTTTCTCCACCTATATTCTTAGTAAAATCATAAATCGGATAAAAACTTACAACCACATTAAGTTTATTCTGAGCGAATGAATGAGTCAATAAAAAAAGCAGAACCAAGGAAACAACTATTACTCTTATCATACCCTATCGCCTCTGCATTTCTCGCAAAATCCATAAAACTCTAGGAAATGTTCAGTAACTAAAAAATCAGTATCTTCTATTATAAAGCCATCTAGAGAGGAAATAGCACACTTTTTAATAGAAAATACCTTTCCACAGGATAGACATATAAGATGGTGATGATGCCCAAGGTGTGTAGACTCATATCTTATAATCCCATCTTTAAAAATGATCCTTTTTACAAGCTTCTTTTGCTCAAATAATTCAAGTGTCCTATAAACAGTAGTACGCCCTATTCTCCCTTTACCAGAAAGATACATATAGAGCTCATCTGCGCTAACAGGTCTCGCTAGCTCCAGAAGCGCTTTTAATATAAGCTTACGCTGTTCTGTACACTTCTCTCCTATACCCCTAAGTAATTCGTTTGCCCTATCCATAATCTTACTAGACATCTAAATGAAATTTAGTTTCATTCAAAATGATACACAGAGAAAAGAGAAAAGTCAAGGAAAAATACCAAAAAATTTTTCGCATTTGACATTCATTTTATACATGGTATTATATAAATAAGGTTAGTCTTAGAGTAAATACAACTTTTATTATATTTATTTCTAAGAGAATAGCTCTTTGACTGCAAGTCTTGCCAAAAAGCTATCCCTTAGGGGTAAATAAAATTATAAGTGTCTTATCCTTCTAAGACTAGCTTAATATAAAAATTCTCTAAGGAGGTGGCTTTAAATGAAAAGTCTACTGGTAAGACTTGGGTTATTCTTACTTGTAGTAGCCTTTGGGGTTGGACAGTTTGGAGGATGTTCCTGTATCCCATCCTGCACACCTATACCTAAGGTTGTGCTCATAGATGATGCTCATCAAAACGAAAATAACTTTGATGGCTATGGGTTTGATGCCTTCTATACGAAACTTGTAACAACTCTTCAAGGAATGGGATATACAGTAAATAAAGCCTCAACCGCAGGATTTAACCCTTCTATCTCCGTATATGGGGTAGTTATACTTCCAGCACCATCCCAGGCATACAGCTCTACTGAGAAACAGGCAATAGTGGATTTTGTAAAGGCAGGTGGAAAGCTTCTTATGTTTGGAGAATGGGGAGCTTTTGCTACTGCAAATACTAATTTAAATACGATTTCTACTGCATTAGGAGCAGGAATAACATTCAATAATAATACGGTATATGACGATACAAACAATCATGATAATAGAAATTATTGGCCCCTAATTCAAAACTTTGTATCCCATTCAACAACAAGTGGATTAACTACCTTGGCGTATATAGTTGGATGCTCTCTAACTGTTCAAAGCCCTGGAACAGCTATAGCCTATGCCTCATCTAGTGCCTATACCGTAAGTAGTTTATCTAGAGAGCTAGCTGGAAACAGTGCAGGAATTGGAGTAAAGGTTCCAGAAACTAAAGATAAGGTAACAAGTATTATAGTAGCAGCGGTAGCTCAGATAGGTTCAGGTAAAGTTGCAGTGATAGGAGATACAAATATATTTGGTAATGATGTTTATGAAAATGAGACTGACTTTATAGACCTATACAATAATAAGAAGTTTTTACAGAATATCATCAACTGGTAAAGCAATATGGGGGCAAGGAATTCCCTTGCCCCCCATAAGTTATCTTCTATCGTCCTGATTTTTCTCTGCTCTAGCTATATAATTTCTATATGTCAAAAGGTTAAATTCCTTTATTAAGTCTTCAATCCTTATATCTTCTGTAAAAGGTTCAACTAAAAATAGTGCCTCATCCTCAAAGGATTCTATTCTAACTTTATCACCATATCTCTCAAGAATCTTTAGAGGTTTATCATGTTGAAAGTCCCAATGGAATATCTCTGTATCAAGTTCTATTTTATCCCAGACCCAATAGGAGAATCTATCAGTTTTTACTCGCCATCTACCAATTTTATCTATAATGCCAGATTTTAGCCCCCAAGTAGAGGCAACTATAAAGACATTAAAAAGTGTTGCAATAGAATTTAACATTCTTCCACCCGGATAGGCTGAAGAAAATATAATTAACTTCGCATCATTATCAACTTGATACTTCCAAAAAGAGGACCAGTTGGCATCAAAACATATCTGGCATCCAATTTTACCAAACTCTGTATCTATAGGTTTTTGATCCTTTGCCCCTGGGAAAACTCCATCTTCCATCTCAGGTTCAGTTGGATGTATCTTATCGTACTTACCAATAAGTTCCCCCTTACGATCAAATACAAGTATTGAATTATAGATCTTTTCATCCTTTCTATCATAAGTAGAACCTGCAAGATAGGTGTCATACCTTCTTGCTAGGTCAGACATAAACCGCTTTATTTTGTCAGTATCTTTAACATCTCTAGCCTTTATTGGTAGTCCTACATATGGAAAGATTTCTGGCAAAGCAATAATATCTGGTTTTATGTTACTTATATCTTTTAGTAGGTTTTCTATGTAACTCAAATTATCTTCAACACTTGCTGGACTTCTATATTCACACGCCATAGAAACAGTAGCAACTTTAATTTTCATCCTAATGCCTCCTTAAAATCCAAAGTATCTCTGTTAATAGATAGGGGTATTCTCCTATCACTTGGCTTCTTCTAATTTCTCCTTAAATCCCTCTTTCTTCCACTCTTCTATAGGTACCATATATCTAACTACTTCTAGCCTTTCTATAAACTTGAGATTTTCTACAGGATTGTTTATTGTGTATAAAGTAGGCTCAGTTCTACAGTTCGTAACTATATAGAGCCAGTAGTCTTTGCCAAATCTCTTGGCTTTAATGTATTCATTAGGGGTAAGCGCTATCTCTCCTTCATCTGCCCTTGCCTTTACCTCTATGTATCTTATCTCCTTATCGTTCTTAGACCTTATATCAAAGCCTAGGTTTTCCTTAGAAACATCCTCCGGATTTCTCCCTTGGGATCTTTCATAACTCATTGCTACTTCCATCCCTATTCTCTCTATCTCTTCATCACTTACCATATCTATTCTCTCCGGAATAACATATATAGAACCTATAATCTCAGGCTTACCTATACTTAGAGATACTTCTCTCTCGATTTCACTCTCCAGCTCTTTCTTAGCATCCTCGTATCTCCTCTTCTGTTCCTCCTTATTCCTTATGGGAAGGTCAACCTTCTCACCCAAATCAAGTCTAGAATACAGCTCAGCTAATTCAGTATCAAGCTCTAAGATAAGGTGTTCTAATGACTTTAATCCATACCTTCTCTTTATCTCCGCCTGTCTTTCTCTCTCAGCCAAAAGTTCACTTTTATATCCATCTGCCAGCTTTAAGATATAGTTTTTAATAGAATTATCTAAAAGGATTATCTTATCAGGTTTACAGTTCTTAGCGGGAAGAAGGTCCCACAAGATAGCAGGATTTATAACCTCTATTTTACTTCCATCTGTGTAGATGGCAAAGAGTCTTTTACCTACTAAGGTTCCCTTGCCATCCATAACCTCCACAATTGCAAAGAAGATAGCACCGTTGTATCTTCCAGAAGGGTCTTTAAAAACCGACCCTTTAGTTATTTCCTTATCAAGGTTTCTTCTAATCCACTCAAGCACAGCTTCAAGAAGGGGATGTCCAAAAGATACAAATTCAGCATCAGGATTTTTAAAAGCAATATCCTTATCAAATGTTACTTTAGGATATTTTCTAATAAGCTGACCAAATTTACTCTTAAAGTTTTCATCCTCCGCTATCTTTCTTATCTCTCTAGGAATATTCTCTATAGAGAGAAAACCATCCTTTCTTAGAGTAAATTCTCCACCCAATTTAACAAAAGCCTTCTTGAAAAATTCTTCTACATACTCAGGAACAAGTCTATATTCTTTTGCTTTCTCAGTTAAATCTGTAATCTTTGATAGATCTATATACTTAGTAGCAAGGGACTCTCCAAGACATTCCCTCCTTATTCTTTCTACGGTCTCTTCATCAAGTTTTATATCGATCTCTTTAAGTATCTCATCCATACTCTTAGCATTCATAACTGCATCTACAATAAGTTGAAAGAGATTTTTCCCTGAAAATATATCCCCTATAACATCGTAGACCTTATCACTCCCAAGTTTCTCTCTTATCTCATCCAATTTTTCAAGCAACTTAGAGAGGACCTCACCCTCTTTTGTATCTTCTGCTACTAGATTAAAGATATAAACATCTTTCTGCTGTCCATACCTGTGAATCCTCCCCATTCTCTGTTCCAATCTAGTAGGAACCCAAGGTATATCGTAGTTTATCATAATATGGCAGAATTGTAGGTTTATACCTTCTCCAGCTGCCTCTGTTGCTACCATAATCTCTGTTTCATTTTTGAATACCTTCTCTGCCTCTATCCTATCTTCTATATTCATACCACCATGAATAAAGTTTACCTTATAACCCCATTTCTTAACCCTATCCACTAGATATTCTAGAGTATCCTTAGATTCGGTGAAGATAAGAATCTTCTTGTTACCACCAATCTCTCCTATCTTCTTGAAACCTTCCTCAATAGCTTTTCTAAGTTCTCCAAGCTTGATTTCAGCATCTTCTTTTATTACTAAATTAGCCTTATTTATTAAAGCTTGTATTCTCTGAATCTCTCTTTCTACCTCTTCTCGACTTCTTGCTAATGTTATCCTTTCCCATTCTTCTTCTTTCTTCCATCTTTCAGACTCTTCTTGTTCTTCCTGCTCTTCTATAGTCTCTAAATTTAAAGTAGATAAGTTTCTACTTAACGTCTCTTTATTTTTTAGCAATTCTTCTAAGCGATTCTTTCTTCTCTCTAGAGATTTAAGTAATGCATAGACACTAGAAGCTATCCTTTTCTGAAGAATAACAAGGGCAAATATTACATTTCTCTGCCTCTCTTCTTCTGTAGACTTATCGCACTCTTCCATAATATACCTTGATACCTCGTTATATAATTCCTTTTCCTTATCTGAAAGGGTAAACTTTATTGTCTTAGAAAATCTCCTTGTAAATATAGGTTCTCCTTTAAAGTTTCTAAGTTCTTCCTTTAGTCTCCTTATGAAAAGTGGATTATCTCTATTCTTTATAGACTCTTCGATCATCTCAGTCGTAGCAAAAAATCCAGGGACTAGAAGGTCTAAGAAAAGTCTAAAGTTTTCTGAGTCTCCTTTATGTGGAGTAGCGGTAAGAAAGAGCAAATGATTAGTAGTCCTAGAAAGAACTTCACCAAGCTTATACCTTTGCGTTTTCTGTGTATTATTTCCATAAGCGTATGCAGACATCTTATGGGCTTCATCAACAATAACAAGGTCCCAATCCACTGAACTTAACGAAGGCAGGATCTCTTCCTGTTTAGCAAAATCTAGGGATGTTATTATCTGATTTCTACTCAAAAATGGGTTTTCTCCATAGAGATTATTAAAGGTAGACCTATCTATAACCTCAAAGATTTCATCAAATTTATCTTTTAATTCTCTCCTCCACTGGTCCTTTAAGTGCCCTGGAACTACAATAAGGATTCTCTTGACAACACCTCTTAACTTGAGCTCCTTTATTACTAATCCAGCCATTATAGTTTTACCTGCACCTGGGTCATCCGCTATTAGAAATCTAATCTTAGGAAGCTTAAGGACATATCCATAGACTGCATCTAACTGAAAGGGTAAAGGGTCAATCTTTGAGACATTCATAGCTAATAGAGGGTCAAAGAGACTAGCATATTTAAATCTAGTGGCTTCAAGATGCAAAAATACTTCTTCAGGATCACCAGTAAAGTCAAGATTATCTTTTCTAATCTTGATCTTAGAAAAATCATCCTTTGAAAGTACTTGGTCTATATGCCTTTTAGAGTATATGGTTGAACCAATAAGATGAATATAGCTTCCCCAATCCTCCACCTTATCAACCTTGACAGGTTCTTCCCAAAAACTGCCCTCAATTATATCTCCCTCTTTTATTATAAAACCCTCCATAAGACTAATCTTTATTCTCTTTTAACACCTTTATATTAGCTTGTAAAAATGCCTCTAATACTTTATCTTCATAATATGATTTGGAAATAGAAACACCTTCTGCTTCTATATATACTTTTAGCTTAGCACTACTAAAACCTTTACTCAACATATTGTTCACTGTTCTAACAAGATCCGATAGTTTACCAATAGGAACATCTAATTCTAAAGAGATTTTCCTATAAACCTCTAAGGTGGGAGTTGTTTCTGATGTTGGTACTGAAGGTTTAGAAGTAGAAACTTCAGAAGGCTTAGGAGGGCTTGGTTTAGTAGAGGTTATAACCTCTCCATCATCAAAGTTTATTTCATCAGTAGGTTTATCTCCTACTAAAGCACTAATAGTACCCTTTTCTACCCCCTCTTTAATGGCACCTCTTAGCACATTCTCAGAGGTAATAATTATCTCACCGGGAGTAGTATATAGGGCATTTAAAATATTTTTTGTCTCTACCCTATCTTTATCTCTAAGATATTTATCCAAGATAAGAATGGGGGAAATCTTTTCTACAAGAGTACCTTCTCTCTTTAAGAAGTTATGTATCTCTTCATCTAACCTTGGATTTGTAACATGGGTAGGGATTCCCAAATCTCTCTCCTTGCTATCAGGAGTTTGTAACTTTCTATAATACTTTCTTAGCTCATCATATTCTCTCCTTGTTGCCTCATCTATTCTTCTTTTAACTTCCGTTTTCTGTCCTTCGGTAAGAGGCAATTTTTCATCAGTATATACAAGTTCCAAAGCCCTTTTCTGCCTTAAAAAATTATAGAAAGCAACCTCACTAGATTCATCTGGATAGAGAAAGATCAAAGTGTTCCTATTGACTCTAGGGCGATCTCCGCAGGATTCAATAAAATCTTTAATACTATTCTTGTCTTTAAGTATAACAAGTTTCAAATTTTTATCATCCCTTACATCTATAGTAGAGTGAGGGAAGACATAAATTAAAAACCTAGAATCTCTTCCAGAGAGAAATTTTCTTACCAAATCTTTTTCTAATTCAATTAGTTCATCCTCAGCAATGTTTTCTTCTTTAATTATAAGTATCCTATTTAGATTTGGCTGATTGGAAAAGTATAGAGCTTCATCAGATAGATAAAAGAGTTTATCTCTCAACTTGTTTATCACATCGTCAATTACACTGCTAGGAAAACTGGAAAGACTAGAATTTATCTTTATCTCCTTTACAGAGGCACCCCTTTCCCCTCTACCTGAGAAAGACATCATAAATATAGTTGTTGATACCTTTGTACCAAGGGAATATGGTAGGTAAGACCCTCCCATATCTTTATCTACCCTTTTAGCTCCAGAGTCTTGTGATGTTATATCCTGGGCTATAATGCTATCATACTCTGAACCTATGTGATTTATGAGTTCTCTTTTTATCTCTTCATTACCAAGGTTAAAATCTCCAAGACCTATAAATGGGATATTCTTATCCTTAAGGTCATAGATTACCATAGAGAGAAGCCTTAATACGCCTCTAGTCCTTTGGAAGGTTGGATATGACCCCCACCTCTTATACAGTATATCTATGACTTCAGGTTTAAAAGGATAACTCTTCATAAATCTATCTCTGTAGAGATTCAGATCATCTCCAGTTAGAAGGTTCTCTCTTTCTAGATATTCAATAAAATCATTTACAATCATCTTAACAGAAGCTTCATCTATAGACTGAAAAAGCCTTCTTCTTATTACATTTTCTATCTCACCTTCTTGAACAGGTGTAAATATCGCTTCCACCCTACCAAATATCTTCTGAATCTGCTGAAAGAATCTTTCTGAACCCTCACTATAATGTTCTAAAGTGCTAGAAGGAAGCGTTGCAACCAGAAGTGCCTTCTCTATAGTGCTTATTGCACCTGTCAATTCCTGTAAGAAGGCAAGGGTCTGAACAGCTAGGTTTGAGTCTCCTATCTTTATTCCCTCTGCCCTAACCATATATTCTAGGACCTCATCCATTAATATTAGGACAGGCTGATATTTAGAAATTAAATCTATTATTTTCTCCTTACCGGGAGAAGTTTCTCCCCTTAATAGATATACATCACCAGCTAATCGCCTTTCTATCTCTTCCCAAAGCCTTATCTCTTTAGCATCCAGAGCAGTACCATCTATAACTACTACGTTAGCAGGCAATTTTCTTGCATTATGATATAGTGCTATAAGTCCATGGGTCTTACCACCACCAAATGGTGTTTGGATCTGTATTACTGGGTCTCCACCACTCCCACTTAATCTTTTCTCTGCAACGTCCATAAGATTTTTTAGACCCATAGTCAGATAAGTCTTTTGAAAGAATACATCTGGGTCTTGATATTCTGTAGGGGCACTACCTTTAAACACCTGCCAGAGATCTGCGGCAAAGACATCCATACTAAGCCTGCCCTCGATGATATCCCTATGGGGCGAGGCAACCTGTATAAACGGTTTTATAGAACTCATTTAAATCTTCCCCCTCCTAAAATTGCTTATTTCCCCAATCTTCATCCTTTTTGTAAACTTATTAATCTCCTCAGATAAATCTATCATCTCTAAAAGCTCTTTTTCAGATATCTTAATATTCATCTCTATAAATCCAACCCCCTTCTTCTTGGTCTTTCTGCCATATCCTCTATCTCTCTTATTAGATTACTTCTTCCGGAAAGGAAACCATCTAAGAGCTTCTTCTCCTTGCTATCACTTGGAAGTGTCTCAGAGATTGCCTGAGCGGTTCTATAAAAGGAATCTTTATTACCATAGCCTGTTCTCAAAAGGACATTCTTTATATCTTCTCTTCTACCAAGCTGATAGAGTCTAAGGACATAATGAAGAACATCTATCATCTCTGTAGATTCTTCAAGTTCATCAATCTTCCTCTCATCTGGTCCAAGGACTCTAATAAATTCCTTCTCTTTCTCTATAAAACCTTTATTCCACTCTCTTTCAAGGTCTATTCCCAGGCTCTGAGCAAGTTTTCTAGCATCATCAAAATGGACTTTAGCTTCTCCGTATGACCATCTCCATAATAGATAGAATCTAGATAGTGGAGAAAGCTCCCCTGCAATACCATTATGTAGTATCTGACGAAGTGTAAAATCTGTTACAACTTGTCTTACATAATCAAGGAGCTTATCTGCAGAGATTATATTACCCTCAAAATCCATAACATTTTCATATCTACCAAAGATCTCTATAGCTGAACCAATGGCAGATATATAGTAATCTGCTCCACTTATACCTTCTCTCCAGAGCCTTTCACATTTTTCCTGCAAGTAGTTTCTTATCTCTTCTTTTACACTATTAAACCAACCAATACCATCTCTTTCAAGCTTTCTGCACACTATATAGATAGCTGTCTCTTATAC
>JAOACC010000151.1 GCA_026418035.1 bacterium | reverse complement strand
ACATCATACTCCCCTATAATTGGTGTTTTTCTTTTGGGTTCCTCAATAAAGCTCATTATTGATCCCTCCTTGTATAATAGTTTTGGGTCCTTCTGGAACTATAGTTATCTTACTTTCCTTTCCTTTTAGCCTAAAGGCTATATCTAAAGCTTCTTCTATCGAGCTGGCATAAAGCATCTGCATAGCCTCAACAGTATCTTTATCTAATCTATCACTAACTACTATGACCTTATGATTCTCTAAGATCTTAGCTAAGATTTGGACTTGCCATTGATCTGCGCAGTATATCTCTTTACTTCTTATTCTTTCCAGTATTTCAGAAGGAGAAGAAGAGTCTGAGAGAAGTTTGTAAAATACTGAATGGCCAATACCGTCTCTACATTCAGCTACTATTATAATAACTCCACCAGGTTTAGCAGTTTCTGCTGCTACAGAGATCCCTCTTACTAGTTGATACACATTCCTGTCTAGAGGATATCCACTATTGGAGGTAATTACAATTTCTGCAGGTGAAGGAGGTAACAACGTATAATCTTTAATAAATTCTGCACCCATCTTATGAGCTTCAGTAGGGTCTCCAGAGAAAGCCTTTACAATTTTACCATCCTTGCCTAAGACTACATTAAGAATAAAAGATAATCCTGACTTAGAAGCAGCTTCGCACATTTCCGTATAAATTGGGTTTCCTTCTAATATTCCATTTCTAGATCTTGGATGGTCTATCATTTGAGCTGAGTGGTTTGAAAATACAGTCTTGTATCCTGATATACCTGGGAGTATACTTTTACTACCTCCGGTAAATCCTGCAAAGAAGTGAGGTTCGATATTCCCTTCGGCAATTATCAGATCAGACTCTAATACAGCTTTATTTATCCAGAATTCAGTTCCGGTTGAAAGCTTTGATAGGTAGACCACCTCGTTATAAGCATCATGAGTAATAATATCAATGTTATTTCTAATATTACTAGAGAACTTCTCCTCCATTTCCTCCTCTGTTAATTTGGAATGTAAGCCAGTAGCAATTAGGGTTGTTATTTTAGTTATAGGATTTCCTAGTTTTATTTCTTCTAAAAGTAAAGGAAATGTTAGTCTGCTGGTATTTGGTCTAGTATTATCATTGGTAATTATCAGAATATGTTTTTTACCTTTTACTAATTCCCTAAGAGGAGGAGAATTGACGGGATTTTTGAGAGCATCCATAATAATGTTCCTTTCTGGCGAACGGTTTCGAGATAGTTTAGGAGACAATACTGCTTGGACCTTATCTTTAGGTAAGCCAAATTCAATAAAACCTTGCCCATATGGAAGTTTTAAAATTTGCATCTTCTTAGAATTCATATTTAGCCTAACTAAGGCTCCTCTCCCATTGCTCAGACTATATATTTTTGAATAGCTTCCTCGCTGATTTCCACACCAATCCCAGGCAATTCTGGAACATTAATATATCCTTCTTTGTCAATTCTAGGAGGATTTAGTACTATCCCTCCCATCCCTAAATAATCTTCAATTGTTCGATACGGGGGATCATAAATATACTCTATATAAGGAGAATTTGGTATAGAGCAACATAAATGTAAGTGAGCATAAAAGCCAATACGTGTCTCTTATACACATCTCCGAGCCC
>JAOACC010000088.1 GCA_026418035.1 bacterium | reverse complement strand
CCTAATAAGCCACATATAAAGAGTCTATTTACAGACTTATGAGCTACTATAAGTATATTACCCTCTTCAGGTTCATCTATTATTCTTTCTATTACCCGTTTAGATCTCTCATAGACCTCTATAGCAGATTCCCCTTTAGGAGGAGCAATACTATTATCTAACTTCCACATCCTATACTCTTCAGGGAATTCTTCTTCTATCTCCTTTCTACTCTTACCTTCCCAAAGCCCATAGTTAAGCTCTCTTATACCGGTTTCTATCTCTATCTTTAATTTCCGATATCTATTAATAATCTCCGCAGTCTCAATGGTTCTTATCCTATCACTAGATATTATCCTAGAAAATTCTATACCTTTTAGCCTTTCTGAGAGATTAATAGCCTGCTCTCTACCTTTGGTAGAGAGAGGAACATCACTCCACCCGCACAGTCTTTCTTCACCATATATACTTTCTCCATGTCTAACTAGGAAGACAGTTTTAATCTTATTACTCATAATATCTTATTTTAGCATATCTCTACCTTTGAAACTGATAAGTGGGTATCTAATTAATTCTATCAATCCATTTTGCCTTTAACCTAATCTTGTGTTATAGTTAAAGTAACACCTTAATTGGTGTAGTCTTATAAAATGAGGAGGTGTCTTATGAGGATCTTTAGTTTCATAATAGTTTTCGTTATAGTGCTCAGTAGTCTTACAGTTGCTAATACTGCTGAAATTGTAAATCTAGTGGGTAAGTTTAAAGGAGAAAAGAATTATTTAATGATTCTTTCAAAAGGCAAAATCTTTCTTGTAAAGGATAGGGTTCCGGAAGGGGTTAAAGAAGGAGATTATGTAGAGGTAAAAGGGGTAGAAAGAACTGATAAGGATGGTAACAATTATATATGGGCGCTACAGGTAAAAAAGATTATACCTAGGACCATAGAAGATACACTCAAAGATATAAAAAATTATCTTGGTAAAAAGGTATTAATCACCGGAGAGTTTAGAGGTTGGGAAGGTAATGCTGGACCACCACCAGTTACTAGAAGTGACTGGGTAGTAAGTGATAAAACCGGATACATCTATGTACTAGGAGCTCCTCCTTTTAATCCAATAGAGGATAAAGGGAAAAAGATACTAGTAATAGGGACATTAAAGGTCTCAAGGAATAATATACCTTATATAGAGCCTATCATTGTAGAAGAGAGATAAAATTCTCCTAGAGAGGTTTTATGGACTTCTTAAGAGGGCTTCCTCCTGTCTTTCAGGCATTTATTGCTACTCTATTTACTTGGGGGGTTACCGCTCTAGGGTCTGCTGGGGTATTTTTGACAAAAGAGGTCAATAGAAAGCTCCTTGATGGAATGCTGGGTTTTGCAAGTGGAGTAATGATATCTGCAAGCTTCTGGTCACTACTCCTTCCATCTATAGATATGTCTAAGGAACTAGGCATACCTCAATGGTTACCTGCAGTTATTGGATTTTTACTTGGAGGATTATGCCTCTATCTAATAGATAAACTTATTCCTCATCTACATATAAACTTTCCTGATGAAAGTTCAGAGGGAATAAAGACTACTTGGAGAAGGACTACGCTCTTAATCTTAGCTGTAACACTACATAATATACCGGAAGGTTTGGCGGTTGGAGTTGCCTTTGGAGCTTCTGCTTTGGGACTCTCTGAAGCCTCTCTAACTTCTGCAATATCTCTAGCCATTGGGATTGGTCTACAGAACTTTCCAGAAGGTTTAGCGGTTTCTATGCCTTTAAGGAGGGAAGGCTTATCCTCCTTAAAAAGTTTCTGGTATGGGCAACTCTCAGGGATAGTTGAACCAGTAGGAGGGATTATAGGGGCATGGTTAATTTTAATAGCAAGACCTATACTCCCTTATATGCTAGCTTTTGCAGCTGGGGCTATGATATATGTTGTAGTAGAAGAACTTGTACCTGAGGCGCAAAAGGCAGGGGAGACTGATCTTCCAACTATAGGAGCTATGATAGGATTTGCTATTATGATGCTTCTCGATGTTGCTTTAGGATAGTTAGATGGGTATAATATTCTAAGAACTATTATGGAAGGAGAAAAATTATGAAAAATAAGATTGTGACGATATCTCTATGTATTTTTCTATTACTTTTACCAAAGCATCTTCTTGCTTGGAATATTCACGGAGAGATGACCAAGATTGTTCTAGACTCTTTGCCATGGATAAATAGGTATAAAGATATTACAATAACTCAGTATTCTTATGCTGATAGTTCTATATATAACTCAAAGTATAGAGTTTCTTACCTTGAAGGAGATATTGGAGAAAAAACTAATGCTAAAACTATACTTTCTCTGTATGCAGATGAACCGGATTGGGGTATGGACGAAGGACTATCTTTAAACTCTGCCCAGGTCCTGACTGGAGGTAGCCAGGGCTGGAGACACCAGTATTTTTTACTCTTTGGTGGCTTTGTAAAGCTGGGAGAAGCTCCCAGTAGAGCTGTTCATTTTTATAATATGGCAAGGTTAGCATTTGAGAAACATGATACTTACTGGGGTTTTAGATTCTTAGCTAGAGCTTTACACTACCTCCAAGACTTAACAATGCCTTTTCATGCAAACCCAGGCCCTGTCTTTATACTATTAAGAAATATAACAGATATAAATGGCTTAACAAATATGGTCTCTAACCACCATTTCGCTCTAGAGGACTATCAAGAATATCAAGTTAGAAAGAGAAATTTATTATATATTAAGGCTCTGAGAAGGGCAGAACCGCTAAAAGTAGATGATGTGTGGACTACAGGATCTTATCTAGCCAATAAATCTAAGGACTATTCAGAAAGGCTTTGGGAACTACAGACTAAGATATATGGAGAAACGATAAATAGTAGGACAAGACATAAAATAAATCCTGAGAAAGTAGCTTCTGGTGAATTAAAGAATGAATACGACAAGATTATTATAGGTTGCCTAATAGATTTTTCTGCTGTGACTAAAGGTTTTTTAAACTATGCAAGAGCATTATTTAGAAGTTCTAATTGAGGCTTTTGGTATAAAATGTGGATATGAAGGTAGAGAGGTTTTAAAGGGGATAACCATTTCTCTCTTACCTGGAGAACTTGTAGGATTATTAGGCCCAAATGGTGCAGGTAAAAGCACACTTATAAAGGTACTAAGTAAGGTTCTAAGACCTATAGCTGGGACTATATATGTAGAGAAAGAAGATATAGAGTCTCTTTCATTTAAAGAAATAGCTAAAAGGATAGGAGTAGTTCCTCAAGAGACATTACTGGATTATAAATTTACTGTATATGATGTAATTATGATGGGTAGAAATCCATATATCTCTAGATTTAAAGGGGAAACAAAACTGGATAAGGAGATTGTTATAGAATCAATGAAAGCAACCGATACTCTAGAGTTTGCAGATAGATCTATAACAGAGTTAAGTGGTGGAGAAAAACAAAGGGTTATCTTAGCTAGGGCATTGGCACAACAGCCAAAGATACTTTTATTAGATGAACCCACATCACACCTTGATATATCTTATCAGATCGAGATGCTAAATCTTATTAAGAGATTGGTAAAAGAAAAAAATATCGGGGCACTTTCTGCAATCCACGATCCTAATCTTGCATCTCAGTTCTGTGATAAGATTATCCTGATGAAAGAAGGAAAAATCTATGATTTTGGAACTCCAAAAGAGGTACTAACTAGTAAGAATCTAAAGGAGATATTCAACATAGATGTAATAGTAAAACAACATCCAATATATGATAGTATATACATACTTCCACTAGCTAAGAATAGCAAGGACTACTTAGGTTGCGATAAAAAAGTCCATGTTATATGTGGTGGAGGGACAGGGACAAAAGTTATCTACCTTTTGCATAACAACTTTGATATTTCTGCCGGGGTTATAAATCTACTAGACAGTGACGCAGATGTATGTAATGAGCTAGGAGTTAATGCAGTATTCGAAGCTCCGTTCTCTCCAATTTCCGAGGAGAACTATAAGAAAAATATTTCTATGATAGATGAGTCAGATATAGTTATTATAACTCCCTTCCCTTTTGGAGAGGGAAATCTATATAATCTTAAGGCTTTCGAATATGCAGTTAATGTTGGCAAAATAACCATAATGATAGATGGCCCTTCGATAGAAGAGAGAGACTTTACAAACGGAAAGGCAACCTCAGTATGGAATAAACTGATCGAAAAGAGTATAGTTTTAAAAAGCGGAGAATTGGAAAGATTATTGGATGTTATCTATGAAAGAATTGGAGTTATTAAAACAAGAGGTTGAAAACTGTAAAAGGTGTAATCTATATAAAACTAGAACAAATATAGTATTTGGTGATGGTAATCCAGAAGCAAAACTTATGTTAGTAGGAGAAGCTCCGGGATACTATGAAGATAAAAAGGGTTTACCTTTTGTTGGTTCGGCAGGAAAATTGCTAGATACACTCCTTGGAGAGATTGGATTAAGTAGGAATAAAGTCTATATAGCTAATGTATTGAAATGTAGGCCTCCTAATAATAGAGACCCAAAAATTGATGAGATAGAAAGATGTAGCCCTTACCTATTTGCACAGATCTCATATATCTCTCCTAAGATTATAATAACACTTGGTAATCATTCTACTAGACTACTAACAGAGATAGATATTGGAATAACAAAGGTTCATGGAAGGGTATTTAAAAAGGGAGAAAAGATAGTAATGCCAACGTTTCATCCTGCTGCCTGTTTGTATCATCCAGAGTGGTTGAAACTTCTAAGGGAGGACCTATCTAAGATTCCTTCACTTCTATCTGAATGTAATTTGTAATTACTAATACTTTATGCTATATTCAAAGTAATAAAACGAGTAAGAGGTGATTTTAATGGATGAGAGGTTAAAAAAACTTATAGAGCTAGCTATTCAGATGGAAAAGGATGGGATTAACTTTTATGAAGAGCTAAGTACAAAGGTTCCATACGAATCTGCAAGAAAGATGATTCTGTCATTTGCTGACGATGAGAGAAGACACCTAAAGATCTTAAATAATATCTTTACTAGTATTACATCTATAGATATAGATAAGTATCTTGTTGAAAATCCTCCTAAAGAAAAGGTAAGAACTGTGTTTGACGAGGTTCAAGGCAATATAGATATAGTAACTCTACAGGATGAATTGTCTGCCCTTAAGATTGCAATGGATATGGAGGAGAAAAGCTATAAATTATACGATGAAGCTTTATCTATAGAAACAGATGAAGGTCTTAAGAAGCTGTGGAAGAAACTTGCAGATGAAGAGAGGAGACACTACGATATATTCTGGAATACTTATGATTTTATATCTAAGCCTGAAGAGTGGATATTAAGAGAGGAAAGAGGTCTTCTAGATGGAGGTTAACTTTAGATAGAGGAGGAGTCTTCTAGTGAAAAGATTTTTATCTCTTTTTATCTGTTTGATCCTTTTCACAAGTCTACTATCTAACTATTCTTTGGCTAGTCCCATCATACCTGTCAACATAAGTCCTCCTAAAAATGCACAACCAAATAATATAAGCTACTATCTAAAATCAGGTAGTGATGTTCTTATACTCTTTAGAGTAAGTTCAATCCCTGCTCTTGGCTCTATGAATAGCTTCTTTGTAACCATAACATACTCTGGTGAAAGTTTTAATTATGAGATATACAATGGTGTAAATAACCCCAATTCGCCGGGAAGTGCTATAGAAAAAGGAACATTATCATCTCCAACATCTATCTTGTTCCCTTGGGATTCTGACTTTATAAATATCTCTGGGCAGAGGACAAAGTTAGCATCTCCTATAGGGCTTAAGATTGTAAATACTGGAAAGAAGGACGGAACTATCTCTGTAAAGATAGGTGTTAATGAAAATGTAGGTGGAATAGTTATAAATTCAAAACCTAGCGGTGCAAGTGTATACGTAGATAATAGATTTACTGGAATGACACCTATAAAGTTGTCTGGGATTAAGACAGGTTCTCACACAGTAAGAATCTCTTATCAAGGCTACGCGGATAGGCAAAAAACTGTAATTATAAGACCACATAGATATGAGTATATTACTGAGACACTATTAACTCCAGTAAATACCGGATCTCTCTATGTAGAATCCAACCCTAGAGGGGCAAGCATATATCTAGATGGCAGCTACGAGGGAGAAACCCCTAAAAGGATAGACTTTATACCAGTTGGAAGTCATTCCGTAAGACTTTCTAAAGATGGGTATAGAGATTACATTCAACAGGTATGGATAGAGGCAAATAAAGTAGTAACAGTATCAGTTAATCTTCTTGCTGAAACAACTCGGTACAAAATCACGATAAATTCAAACCCTTCAGGTGCCTGGGCTTATGTAGATGGAATTCCTAAAGGGACAACTCCTACCTATGTATATGTAACTCCCGGTTATCACGAGATAAAACTACAATTACAGGGATATCTTGACTATGAAGAGACCATTTATGTAACAAGGGATATGCTTCTAAATATAAACTTGCAAGTTGCAGAGGGGGCTTTAGTTGTATTCTCAGAGCCATTAGGTGCAGATGTATATATTGATGGCAGATACTATGGAAAAACCCCAATAACAATACAACGTATTCCTGTAGGAAGGAAAATAGTAACTTTGAAGATGGCTGGATACGCGGATTGGTCGGATGATATCCTTATAGAGACTGGACAGATATCTCAGATAAACGCTGTGCTAAAATTGGCTGGAACATTACAGGTATCTAGTAATCCACCTGGGGCAAGAGTATATCTAAACGGAAAAGATATAGGAACCACCCCTCTATCTAACTCTAGTATTCCTGAAGGGACACATAACTTATCCATAGAACTCTTTGGTTATAAACCTTGGAGGGGTATCATAGAAATAATTCCCAGACAGATCACTAATATATTTGCAAATCTAGAGTCAGCTCCTATAGATATACCTGAACTCAGTGTAAATCCTCAAGTGTATAAAGTTAAAACGTTATTTAAGAGAGACTTGTCTATAAACTTCACTATAACAAAACCTGCAACAGTTACTGTAGAGATAAGGGATATGGAGGATAAAGTAATAGCAGTACCTATGTCTGGATTTAAGGCATCTATACCAAAGCTTGAGGTAAAGTGGAGAGATGAAGTACCACCTGGTAACTATAAGGTTGCAGTAATCGCCTTAGACGAAGATGGAGAGCAGGCTTATAGAGAAGCGATATTTAGAGTAGAGGAAGAGAGTATTCTAAACTGGATACTCTACGGAATATTTGGGGCATTGATTATCTGGCTATTATCACTACTACTGTGAAAGATAGCGATATACATAAAATAGTAGAGATACTTAGAGATGCAGTAAAAAATTGGAAACAGCCAATAGTAACTCAAATAGCGGAAAGGGGAAAAGATCCTTTCCGCATACTTATCTCTACTATACTTAGTCTAAGGACAAAAGATGATGTCACTGCACTAGCAAGCGAAAGACTCTTTTCTCTAGCTAAGACACCAGAAGAGATGTTAAGGTTAGGCGAAGAAGAAATAGCAAAAACGATATATCCAGTTGGTTTTTATAGGAATAAAGCCAAGACTATAAAGGAGATATGTAAAACACTAGTCGAAAGATATAACGGCAAGGTTCCTGATAATCTGGAGGAGTTATTAAAACTTAGGGGAGTTGGAAGGAAAACCGCAAATCTGGTTATAACTTTGGGGTATAATAAACCTGGTATATGTGTAGATACACATGTTCACAGGATATCCAATAGGTTAGGCTATGTAAAGACGAAAACTCCGGAAGAGACAGAGTTTGCACTCAGAGAAAAACTACCAGTAGAATATTGGATAGAATTCAATGATCTTTTAGTTACACTAGGTCAGAGTATATGCCATCCGATATCTCCTAGGTGTAGTATGTGTCCTATAAAGGAATATTGTGATAGGATAGGGGTGAAACGTTCAAGATGATAAAGATCGAGCCAAAAAGGAAGAGTATAAAAACTGAGATCAGAGTAAATGGAGACAAGTCTATATCACATAGGGTAGCTATATTCTCTGCTATGAGTAAGGGGATTAGTGAGATAGAGAACTTCTCCTCAGCTAGGGATTGTTATTCTACCATTAAATGCTTAAGTGCTCTAGGGATAGAGATAAAAATAGAAAAAACTATAAAGATAAAAGGAGCTGGTATCAGAGGATTTAAAGAACCTATAGACATACTTGATGCAGAAAACTCAGGGACAACAATAAGGCTACTCTCTGGGCTTCTAGCTGGACAACCCTTTTTCTCCGTGCTAACTGGAGATAACTCTTTAAGAAGAAGACCTATGGATAGAATAATTGTTCCTCTATCTCTTATGGGAGCTGAGTTCTGGGCTAGGGAAAATAATAAGTTTCCACCTATAGCTATAAAGGGGAGGTATCCTCTAAAGCCTATAGATTATAAATTACCAATAGCAAGTGCCCAGGTAAAATCTGCGCTTATAATAGCAGGATTACTAGCAGAGGGAGAGAGCAAAATAACAGAGCCTCTGCCCTCTAGAGACCATACCGAGAGATTATTACCAGCTTTTGGAGTTAGATTAATAAAAAGCGAAAATACAGTTATAGTATATGGAAATCAAGAATTGGAAGGACAAAGAGTCTATGTCCCTGGAGATTTCTCCTCTGCAAGCTTTTTTATAACCGCAGGTCTTATAGTTCCCGATTCTGAGATACTTATAAAAGATGTTGGTTTAAATCCCGGAAGAATAGGGCTATTAAATGTGATAAAGCGAATGGGTGGGGAAATAGAGGTGTATCATAAAGAGGACATCCTAAATGAGCCAGTTGGAGATGTGTTAGTCAAGAGCTCTCAGTTAAAAGGAACGGTAGTTTCAAAAGAGGAGATTCCTATTCTTATAGACGAGGTCCCTCTTATAGCTGTTCTTGGTGCATACGCAGAGGGAGAAACAGTCGTTAAGGGAGCAGAAGAACTTAGAGTAAAAGAGAGTGATAGGATAAGGGCTATTGTCACTGAATTTAAGAAGTTAGGTGTTAATATAGAAGAATTTCCTGATGGATTTATTGTGTCTGGTCCTTCTATCCCCAATGGAGGTATCGTAGAGAGTTATAACGACCATAGAATAGCTATGGCTCTAGCAATAGCAGGACTTTCAGCAAGAGATTCTATATACATAAACAACGAAGAATGTGTCTCTATATCTTTCCCCGATTTCTGGGATATAATGAGTAAACTATAGGTATTAATATCTACATCAAGTAGTGGTAAAATAGACTTAGTAGCAATATTAGTTTTTTAATGGAGGTAGTGCAAAACTTGTCCAATTCTATCTCTATGATAGAGCAATATAGGAGAATAAAGAAAAGATATCCTGATGTATTGCTATT
The DNA here is from genome assembly GCA_026418035.1 of bacterium. GTDB lineage: Bacteria > DUMJ01 > DUMJ01 > DUMJ01 > DUMJ01 > DUMJ01. The sequence goes on along the minus strand of JAOACC010000088.1, from coordinate 5,730 downwards.
CTTTAGACTTGGAGACTTTTACGAACTATTTCAGGATGATGCATACATAGCAAGTAAAGAATTACAGATAGTTTTGACATCTAGAGAGATATCTAAGAATAACAGGATACCTATGGCTGGTATACCTTACCATGCAGTGGAAAACTATATTCCTAAACTGTTAGAGAAGGGATATAAGGTGGCTATATGCGAACAGCTAGAAGACCCTAAATCCGCTAAAGGGTTAGTAAAAAGAGATGTGGTAAAGATAATCACCCCTGGAACCAACTTTATCTCTCTAGATGCAGAGAGTAACAATTATATAGCCTGTGTAGTAAAGGATGAAAAGATAGGCTTTGGTTTATCTTTTATAGATTTATCTACTGGAGAATTTTACACAAATCAGTTTTCCTTTAAAGATTGGGAGATATTCCTAGAGGGGTTATTAAAACTTCCCATATCAGAGATTGTTATAAGAAGGGGAGAAAATCCATTTGACTTTGTAGAGAACGAGACTATTAAGAGATGGACTATCTCTGAATTTGACTCTGAGTTCTTTGACTATGACCTTTCATATAATAGACTTGTTGAACTCTATAAGGTACAAAATCTTATTCCATTTGGAATAGAGGGTCTATCATTATCCATTATTGCATCTGGTGTATTATTGGCATATCTAGAATATACACAAAAGGCTATCCCTCCGCATATAATGCCTATAAGAATTTACAATCCTTCCAGATATATGCTTATAGATCACAGAGCAGGAGAAAATTTAGAATTACTCAAGAATACAATGGACCGTTCCTCCAGATTTACTTTATATAGTACTATCAACTACACAGTTACTCCTATGGGGGCTAGATTACTAAAAAACTGGATATTATACCCATTGATAGAAGTGGAAGCTATAAATGAAAGACTAGATGGAGTAGAGGAATTACTCAATAGTTATCTCGAGACAGAAAAGATAAGGGAATGTTTAAAAAACATTGGAGACTTCGAACGTATAATAGGGAGACTATCCTGTGGGGTTGGGAATGCAAGAGATCTATTGGCTCTTAAAAATTCCCTAAAGAATGCAATGAGGTTAAAAGAGATTTTTGAACCAAAGAGTAATATATTAAGGAGTATATGGGAAAGTATAGTAGACTTTACACCTCTTGTAGAACTTTTAGAAAAAGCGATTGTTGATGACCCACCAGTAACAGTAACAGAAGGTGGAATAATAAGAGAAGGCTTTGACACTGAGATAGACCAGTTAAGAGATATATTGCATAATTCCAATAAATGGCTTTTACAGTTTGAGACAAAAGAGAGAGAAAGAACAGGAATAAAGTCACTAAAGGTAAGTTATAATAAGGTTTTCGGATACTACATAGAAGTTACAAAATCAAATCTACACCTAGTTCCTAGTGATTATATAAGAAAGCAAACTTTAGTAAACGCAGAGAGATTTATTACCGAAGAGTTAAAGAATTTTGAAGAGAGGATTTTAGGTGCTGATGAAAAGCTAAAGGCTTTAGAATATGAGACATTTATAAAACTAAGAGATACTGCTGGCAAGTGGGTAAAGGACATACAGAAAACCGCTAGCAGTATAGCAGTACTAGATGTCCTACAGAGTTTTGCCTATGTTTCAAGGATTAACAACTATGCTAGACCTACTTTAGGGGATGATTTTAAGATAGAGATAAAAAACGGGAGACATCCTGTATTAGAAAAGTCTCTAGAACATACGTTTATTCCTAACGACACTTATCTAGATAGAGATGAACATCAACTTATCCTTATAACCGGACCCAATATGGCTGGAAAATCCACATATATGAGACAGGTAGGGTTAATAGTTATTATGGCTCAGATGGGTTGTTATGTCCCAGCCGATAGGGCACATATCGGCATAGTAGATAAGATATTTGCAAGGATAGGGGCTCAGGATTATCTAAGTTTACATCAAAGCACCTTTATGGTTGAGATGGAAGAGACTGCAAGAATCATTAATAATATAACGCCTAGAAGTTTACTCATATTTGACGAAGTAGGAAGAGGAACGAGTACATACGATGGTATGAGTTTGGCATGGGCATTAGTAGAATACCTTGCAAATCATAATGCCAAACCCAGGACTCTCTTTGCAACTCATTATCATGAGCTTACAACCTTAGAGGAACAGTTAAAAGGGGTTAAAAACTATACGGTAGCGGTAGAGGAAAAAGAAGACTATGTGACATTCCTATATAAAGTCAAGAGAGGTTCTGCAGATAAAAGTTATGGTATATATGTTGCCAAGTTAGCTGGGATTCCACAAACAGTGATATCTAGGGCAGAAGAGATACTAAAGATGTTAGAAAACTCTGAAGAGAAGAAAGCTCCTCCTAAGAAAAAGCTTATTCAGCCGCCACTTTTTGCTATAGTAGAACACCCAATTATTGAGGAGTTGAAAAATATAGATGTAGATATACTCTCACCTATTGATGCCTTGCTTAAGATTTCGGAGTGGGCAAAGAGGGTAAAGGAGGAATCAAGTGGGAAAGGTAAAAAGACTTCCCCAAAACGTTATTCAACATATAGCAGCGGGAGAAGTAGTTGAAAGACCAGCGTCAGTAGTAAAGGAGCTTATAGAAAACTCTATAGATGCGGGTGCAAAGCACATATACGTTAATATTGTTGCAGGTGGAAAAAAGAAGATAGAGGTAAGGGATGATGGAATAGGTATAGAAGTAGATGATGTTCCAATAATATTTGAGAGATACACTACAAGTAAGATAGAGGATGTAGATGACCTTTATAGTATATCTACATTGGGTTTTAGAGGAGAGGCGTTATCAAGCATAGCCCTTGTCTCTAAGGTAATACTGGAGACAAGTACTGGAGGAAATGGGATAAGATATGTCATAGAAGGAGGTAAAGAGAGGAGTTCTGAATTAGTAACTTTGCCAAAAGGAACTAGAATATCTGTAGAAAATCTCTTTTATAACCTTCCTGCAAGGAGAAAATTTTTAAAAAGCGATGCCTATGAGAGAAACTTAGCCTTAGATTGGGTAAGGAGATATGCACTTATATACCCTGAAATCTCTTTTATAGTTGAAGCAGACGAAGAGCACATCTTTGTCACCCCAGGTAATGGAAATTTAAGAGAAGTAGCAGAGGTTATATTTGAAAAACCTATAGAACCAGTCTATTTAAACTATTCAAGTCCTCCTATACTAATAAAGGGTCTTCTAGATAGAGGAAGGTTGTATCCTGATAGGAAAAGAGAAATATTATCTATAAACGGAAGGGTAATTAGGTCTCATATTCTACAGAAGGTTATAGAAGATGTAACCTCTAAGGTTATTGGAGATAAAGGATTTCCTTTTATAATATTAGACTTGAGACTTCCATCTAACTTCATAGATGTAAATATACATCCAGCAAAGCTTGAGATAAAGATATTAGACGAGGGTAGAGTGTACAGTGAAATCTATAATGCTATATACAACACAGTGTTAGGTAAGAAGATTACTTATACTGAGGCAAAAACTGAAGAATCTGTCCCTCAAGTAGTAAAAGACGAGGATATAGTTACCTATGAGCAAAAGGTCTTAATCCCTGAAGTCGAAGAAAGAGAGGAAGATATCTTTCCTCTAGAACCTTTGGGACAATATCTAAATACCTTTATAGTCTGTACCTCTAGTAAAGGTATATATCTAGTAGATCAACACGTTGCCCACGAAAGAATTCTATTTGATTCTTTTGGAGAGATCAAGAGTTTGCCCCAATTTCTCTTAGAACCAAAGTCTGTTGAGCTCTACAATGTTCCTTATGAATTTATAGAATTCATAGTAAATAGTTTAAATCAGATCGGATTTGAATGTGACATAGGGGGACCTGATAGTATTGTTATAAGGGCTATACCATCATTCTTAAAAGGTGTTGACATAGAGACTGCATTGAATGATTTCTTAGAGAGTAAAGACTTTGACATAAATAATCTAAAAAGAGAAATTGCCTGTAAAAGTGCAGTAAAGTTAGGGGATAGACTCTCTATAGATGAGATGAGAGAACTAATGGGAAATTTATCTAAGATAAAAAATTATAAGTTCTGCCCTCATGGCAGACCTATTATAATAGAACTTATAGACCGTGACTCTGCTTTCAAAAAGTTTGGTAGATAGGAGGATTATATTATGAGTATCGAATATGCGGTTATAACTCCCCATCCTCCACTTATAATTCCGGAGGTAGGTGGGAGATATCTAGGAGAAGTATCCTCAACAGTCACTTCGATGATTAATTTGGGCAAGAAAATAAGGGAGATATCTCCCGAAACTCTCATAATTGTATCTCCTCACTGTGAATTATTCTTAAGATACTTTGGTATAGTTAACCAAGAGAGGATAAGTGGAGATTTTAGAGACTTTGGGGCCCCCGGGGTAAGACTTGAATTTGAGATAGACCTAACATTAACTCAGAAGATTATATCCTCTGCTTTAGAATCAGGTCTACCCGTTAGAGAGATCGTAGATGCCTATCTAGATCATGGGGCTATGGTGCCACTATACTATTTAACTAGGGAATTAGATTATAGACCTAAGATAGTCTTGCTATCTTTTTCATTTCTACCGTTAGAAAAGATATATTCTTTTGGAAAGGTCATAGACAGTGTAACAGAGGGAAATGTTGTATTTGTAGCAAGTGGTGATATGTCTCATAGATTACTTCCCGGAGCTCCAAATGGGTATGATCCTATGGGAAAGATCTTTGACCAAGCAGTAGCCGAGATCGTAAAGAGCGGTGATCTAAAGAGGTTATTAGAGCTAGACTCTGAAATTGTAGAAAGGGCAGGAGAATGTGGACTTAGGTCTCTGGTGATGCTTGCAGGAGTAATGAATGGTAAAAAGATAAGGACTAAATTATTATCATATGAAGGTCCTTTTGGAGTAGGATATCTTGTTGGAGAGGTTATCTCAGTAAATTCAGAAGATTTAGAGTCTTATATATTGAATCTAGCAAGAGAGGCTGTAGAGACATATGTAAGGGAAAGAAGAGTAATTACACCGCAAAATATACCCGAAGAACTAAATAGAAGAGCAGGGGCATTTGTTACAATAAAGAAACACGGAGAATTAAGAGGGTGTATTGGAACTATACAGGGAACACAATCAAATCTAGCGTATGAGATAATCCAAAATGCAATCAGTTCTGCTACCCAAGACCCGAGATTTCCTCCGGTAAGTAAGGAAGAGTTGCCAGAGTTAGAATATTCGGTGGATATACTAAATCCTCCTGAAAAAATCACAGATATATCACAACTAGATCCAAAGATATATGGAGTTATCGTAGAGAGAGGATGGCAGAGAGGACTACTTCTTCCAGATCTAGAGGGTGTTGATACTGTAGAGGAACAACTAAGGATAGCAGCGCTAAAAGCAGGACTATCTTTAGATGAAGTAGAAAATATTTATAGGTTCACAGTAACTAGGTACGGTAAGAAATAAAAGGAGATGAATAGTTATGAATATATCAAATATTATTTTGGGGATTACTTTAATCCTCGTAGGAATTTCTATTATTGCCTCTAGGAGTGGTTATCTTTCTCCAGGATTTTGGCTTAGACTTCTAGATTTTTGGCCCCTCATCTCTATTATAATTGGACTTAGTATCTTATCAAAAAGTGTAAAAAGGAAATTGCCTTTTATACTAATTATTTCGGCACTTGTCATAGTACCCTTTATTATCGCAATAGTTAATCCTTCTCCCTATAGT
>JAOACC010000065.1 GCA_026418035.1 bacterium | reverse complement strand
GCCCAGTGTAGTGTTACGTAATTCTCCTTTATATCTTATCTTTATTGGTGCATGCACATCTAATTCTCCACACTCATAAGCCATTAGAGCCTCTTCATAACTTGCAAATATCTTCCCTGCTCCTTTAGCATTTGGATTTTCTAGAGTAAGATAGAATAACCCTATAACCATATCTTGATGTGGAGCAACTAATGGCTTTCCATGTGCTGGTGAGAGTATGTTATATGGGGAAGACATCAGAAGCTCTGCCTCTGCCCTTGCAGCCAAAGATAATGGAGCGTGAACAGCCATCTGATCTCCATCAAAGTCTGCATTATACGGCGGACAGACCATAGGATGAATCTCTATGGCTCTTCCCTTAGCTAATACTGGATAAAAAGCCTGAATACTCAATCTATGCAATGTAGGAGCACGGTTGAGCAGAACAGGATAGTCTTTTATAACCTCTTCTAGAACGTCCCACACCTCAGGACGCATCCTTTCGACCATACGCTTTGCATTCTTAATATTATGAGCCAATTTACGTTCTACAAGCCTTCTCATAACGAAAGGTTTGAAGAGTTCTAAAGCCATCTCTCTAGGTAAACCGCATTGATTTAACCTCAATTCCGGATTTACAACTATAACAGAACGTCCAGAGTAATCAACTCTCTTACCAAGAAGATTCTGTCTGAAACGTCCCTGTTTTCCTTTAAGAAGATCACTAAGAGACTTTAAAGGTCTTCTATTAGATCCTGTTACTGCTGTTCCTCTCCTTCCGTTATCTATAAGGGCATCTACAGCTTCCTGTAGCATCCTCTTTTCATTTCTAATAATTATCTCAGGAGCCTGAAGTTCAATAAGTTTCTTAAGTCTATTATTACGATTTATAACCCTTCTATATAGATCATTTAGATCACTAACAGCAAACCTTCCTCCATCCAAAGGGACCATAGGTCTTAGTTCTGGTGGTATAACAGGAAGTACCTCTAAGATCATCCATTCTGGTCTATTTCCAGATTTAAGTAATCCCTCTACTACGTCTAATCTTTTGAGTATCTTGACCTTTTTCTGACCATTAGCGGTTTCTAATTCTTGTCTCAGTTCTTTAGACAACTTTTCTAAATCTATCTCGGATAGGAGCTCTTTTATTGCCTCAGCTCCCATACCTACCCTAAACTTATTACCATACTTCTGTAGATATTCCTCATATTCAACATCACTTAACACCTGTCCCTTCTGTAGAGGCGTATCTCCAGGGTCTAATACTATATAAGCAGCAAAATAGATTACTCTCTCTAAGTCTTTTGAGTTCATATTTAGAACTAGTCCTATCCTAGAAGGGACACTTTTAACAAACCATATGTGAGCTACCGGAGCGGCAAGCTCTATATAACCCATCCTCTCTCTTCTAACTTTAGAAGTAGTAACCTCTACTCCACACTTATCACAGACTATTCCCTTATATCTCAGCTTCCTATATTTACCACAGTAACATTCCCAATCTTTAGTAGGACCAAAAATCCTCTCACAGAAAAGCCCATCCATTTCAGGCTTAAAGGTACGATAATTTATAGTCTCGGGTTTTTTTACTTCTCCATATATAACTTGTCCCCCTACCCTTCTAGTTCCCCACTCTCTAATCTTCTCTGGAGAAGCAAGCTTTATCTGAATTTTAGTAAAACTACTCATATTAATCTTTGTAGGCTCTTTTCTAATCGCTTCCATCCTTCTCCATCCCTTCCGGATTTATATTAAATTCATTCCAAACCTCATAGGGACTCTTTTCTCCTTCCTCATCAATAGAAATCTCTTTACCATCCTTATCATATATTATTACATCTAAGGCTAAACCACGGAGTTCTCTAATAAGGACCTTAAATGACTCAGGTATACCAGGTGTCTGAATCTTTTTACCTTTGATTATAGCCTCATAGGCTCTATTCCTACCTTCTATATCGTCAGACTTTATAGTAAGCATCTCTTGAAGAGTATGACTTGCCCCATAAGCTTCTAAAGCCCATACTTCCATCTCTCCAAAACGCTGTCCACCAAACTGAGCCTTTCCTCCTAAAGGCTGTTGTGTAACAAGAGAATATGGACCTGTAGACCTGGCATGTATCTTATCATCAACTAGATGTATGAGTTTCATTATATACATATACCCAACAGTTACTGGACTATGGAATGGTTCACCAGTTCTACCATCGTATAGAGTAACCTTACCACTTTCATTAAGATGCGGGATTTCAGTCATTAGCCCTTTTATACCCTCAAATATCTCTTCCTCTGTAGCTCCGTTGAAAACAGGAGTTTCTGCTATAAATCCCTCGTGATTAGCTATAAGCCCTAGATGTGTCTCAAATATCTGACCAAGGTTCATTCTAGACGGAACACCCAATGGGTTTAAGACTACATCCACCGGTGTCCCATCAGGTAAATAAGGCATATCTTCTATAGGTAGTATATTAGCTATAACACCTTTATTACCATGTCTACCAGCTAACTTATCACCTATAGAGACCTTTCTCTTCTGAGCAACATATACCTTTACGATCTTTAAAACACCTGGAGGAAGCTCATCACCGTTTTCTCTAGAGAAAACTTGAGCCTTTATCACTATACCTCTTTCTCCAGGTGGTAATCTCAGAGAGGTATCTCTAACTTCTCTAGATTTTTCTCCCAGGATAGCCCTAAGTAACCTCTCCTCAGGCGTGAGTTCTGTCTCTCCTTTTGGAGACACCTTTCCTACAAGTATATCCCCAGCCTGAACCTCGCTACCTACTTTAACTATCCCATTTTCATCAAGATTTCTTAGTGCCTCTTCACTAACATTAGGGACTTCCCTTGTTATCTCTTCAGGGCCAACCTTAGTATCTCTAGCCTCTATCTCATATTCTTCTATGTGTATTGAAGTATAGACATCATCTATAACTAATCTCTCACTTATTAATATGGCATCCTCATAGTTGTATCCTTCCCAAGGCATAAAGGCAACAAGGACATTCTGTCCAAGAGCCAACTCACCATGATCAGTAGCCATCCCATCTGCTATAACATCTCCCTCTTCTACCCTATCTCCTCTATTTACTATTACCCTATTGTTTATGCATGTACTTTGATTAGACCTTACGAACTTTAGTAATTCATAAACATCTTCTTCACCGTCATCTGTCTCTACTATTACCCTATCTGCACTTACACTTTTAACAATACCGGGTCTTTTAGCAGTTACAAGATATCCCGAATATCTTGGGACAATCCTTTCTAATCCTGTAGATACCAAAGGAGCTTTAGGTTTAATAAGAGGAACTGCCTGTCTCTGCATGTTAGCCCCCATAAGGGCTCTACTAGCATCATCATGCTCTAAGAATGGTATAAGCGCAGCGCTAACACCTACAATCTGGCTAGATGATACATCCATATACTGTACCTGGTCTCTGGGAACCATAATAAAGGTGCCTTTATATGCACAAGGAACCTCTTCATCTAGTATATATCCATTTTCATCTATATTAGTATTTGCCTGAGCAATCTTATACTCCTGTTCCTCATCAGCAGTTAGATACTCAACCTTATCTGTTACTCTTCCATCCTCAACCTTCCAGTATGGAGTTTCTATAAAACCTAGTTCATTTATCCTTGCATATGTGGCTAAACTAGTTATCAAACCTATATTTGGACCTTCAGGAGTCTCCATAGGACAAAGTCTTCCATAATGGGTATGGTGAACATCTCTAACCTCGAATCCTGCCCTTTCTCTACTTAATCCACCAGGACCCAAGGCACTTACCCTTCTTTTATTGGTAAGCTCTGCTAACGGATTGGTCTGATCCATAAACTGACACAGCTGGCTGGAATTGAAGAATTCTTTTATAGCTGCAGTTAATGGTCTTACATTTATAAGCATCTGGGGAGTAGCCTTTTCCATATCTGCCTGAAGGCTCATCCTCTCTTTAATCATTCTCTCCATCCTAGTAAAACCTATACGGAACTGATTCTGCAACATCTCACCAATACGTCTAACTCTTCTATTTCCCAGATGATCTATATCATCTATATATTCATCATAAGGCTCTCCCTTTTCTGCCATATCTATAAGCATAGAGATACGATAGGATATATTAATGATATCCTCAACCCTTAAGATTCTTACATCTAGGGGAATATTTTCTTTAAACTTCTTATTTAACTTATACCTACCTACTTTCCCTAAATCATACCTTTTATTGTCAAAGAAGATGTCATTTATAAGTTTAACAGCATTATCAACATTTACAGGGGTTCCAGGGCTAAGTCTTCTAAGTAATTCTAACAACGCTTCCTCTTTAGAATATGGTTTACCTTCAACTTTAAGTGTTCTAGCTATAATTGTCTCATAGGGTTTAAATCCTAGAACTAAGTCATCTTCAGTATCAAAACATATAGCCTTAAGAAGGAGTGTTAAGGGAATCTTCTTACCAGTAGTATCAACTCTGAAGAAGATTACACCTTCTACGTCAGTCTCAAATTCTAACCATACCCCTCTAGAAGGAATTAGAGAGGCACGGAAAAGGGGTCTACCACTTATATCTAACTGTGAATCAAAATATATCCCTGGGGATCTGATTAACTGATTTATTATAACCTTCTCTGTGCCATTTATAATAAAAGTTCCTCTTTCTGTCATCCAGGGTAGTTCACCTAGGTATACTTCACTTTCTTTTATCTCCCCAGTAATCTTACTCACCAATCTAACTTTAGCTCTCAAAGGGACACTATAGGTTATTCCCTTCTCTTTACACTCCATTTCGGAATGTTTGGGTTCACCTGGACTATAAGAAATAAATTCGATATAATAATTCTCGTTAAAGTCATATATAGGTGATACTTCCTTAAATACCTCTAAAAGACCTTCTTTTAAGAACCAGTTGAAAGACTCTAGCTGAACAGCTAGTAGATTGGGAACCTCTAATTTCTCAGGGGTTCTCTGAAATCTCTTTCGTGTTTTCTCTTTTTTTGACAATATAACACTCTCCACCTGTTTAATCACCTCGTGGAATATATTTTTAGACTAGAATATAAGGGAATCTAGCGTCTTTCCCTCTAAGTTTAAAATATCTATTGACCTCTTGCTAGTGTTTAATAAGCTAAAGGTTTTTTCCCTTACTTCTCCCAGAGGAATACTAGGACTTCCAGGATTAAGGAAAATTACACCATTTCTTTTTTGAAGAAGAGGAATATGTGTATGACCTGAAATAACAATATTGAAACGATCATCGTCCTCTAAAGAAAAGATCCAATTATCAAGATTTTTATCTCCATGGTGTATTAGGATCTTTAAACCATCTATAAACAAAACCCCATAAGGAGACATGATAGGAATTTTAATCAAGGTCTGGTCAACTTCACTGTCACAGTTACCTTTAACTATAATTAGAGGCTTTTTATACTCGTTTATGGCGGAAGCCAACTCTAAAGGGGAATATCCTTCAGGGATAGGATTTTTAGGTCCATGATACAAAATGTCCCCTGATATTATCCAAAGGTCTATATCATCAGATATCGGAGAATAAAAAAGCTTATCCCACGCTATCTTACTACCGTGGATATCACTAGTAATCCCTATTAGGCTCAATTTTCACCTCTTTTGGTCAAAAAATTAATGGTGCCGAGACCCAGATTCGAACTGGGGACACGTGGATTTTCAGTCCACTGCTCTACCAACTGAGCTATCTCGGCTTTTTAATATGGCGGGACCGACGAGATTCGAACTCGCGATCTCCTGCGTGACAGGCAGGTGTGTTAAACCAGCTACACCACGGCCCCGTGTTAATAATTTTACCAAATCTTTTATACCTTGTCAATTGGTGCCGAGGGAGGGGCTTGAACCCTCACGGGGGACTCCCATACGCCCCTCAAACGTACGCGTCTGCCAATTCCGCCACCTCGGCGTGTTTTTATTATATTCCAATCTCTATATACTTGTCAATACCTATACTTTTTATGTATAATCTAGTCAATAATAATCTTATAAGGAGGTATAAAGGGATGATAGCAGGTCTCCAACTTTACACACTAAGGGAATTCTGTAAGACCCAAGAGGATATAGTTAATACCCTAAAGAAGGTCCGTGAAATAGGGTATCAAGTAGTCCAAATTTCAGGTATAGGTCCTATAGATCCAAAAGATCTAAAGAAGATCTTAGATGACCTAGGGATAAAAGCTCCTACAACTCATACACCGTATCAAAGAATTGTAAATGAAACGGAAAAGGTGATAGAAGAGCACAAGATACTTTCTGCTCCATATGTTGTGTGTCCAATATTACCTAGAGAGATGCATAATCCGGAAGGGTATAAGAAGGCTGGAGAAGAACTGAGTAAGGCTGCAGAGTTAATGAGGAAAGAAGGGTTATCAATACTCTACCACAATCACGGTATAGAATTTCAAAGGTATGATAAAAAACTTGGCCTTGATATATTATTCGAAAGCGCTAAAACAGATCTACTAGGTATGGAGATAGATACATATTGGGTTCAATATGGTGGAGGAGACCCAGCATATTGGATAGAGAAGTTCACTAATAAGATGCCCATTTGTCACTTCAAAGACATGGGAATTAAGGATAACATGCAAATTATGATGCCCATCGGTGAAGGAAACCTTAACTGGCAAGCTATAGTAAAGGCTTGTGAAAAAGCCGGGGTAACATACGCTATGGTAGAACTAGATCAGTGCCCTCTCTATCCAATATGGGATGCAATTAAAATTAGTTTAGAGAATATGTTAAGCTGGGGACTGACCGCTAGCTAGCTTTATTATCCTCTCAAAGACGCTAGTAAATTCAAAAAGGTCAAATACTGCCTGTAAGACGTCCTCCTCTCTCTGGAGCATAAGTTTAAGTTCTTCCCAAACTTCTACTGCAGAATTAATGTCATTTTTAAAGATGGATTCTAATATTTGAGATAATTTATCAACCATTCTCCTATGATAATCCAGATACAACCAAGACTTATATATGGCACTAGACTGTACTGGTAGGTTTCTCTTTATAACCGATTCAAATCCATTAAGGATTTCCCTGATCTTGGCAAAATTTTCTATAAACCCTGGAGAAGGAGGACGTTCTTTTCTTAGTACTGGGGGGTCAAAGAGTAGAGAGAGTTTATCTAGATATTCCTTTACTAAGGTTCCATCAGAGCCAAAAGAATCTGTAAGATACTCATTGATTAACTTCTCAAGATCGATTCCATCATCCCAAAGGGTAGAAGCCATAACATACATAGGTAGACCTGTAGGAAAGAACATCCTTTGAATCTGACAACTGATTAGACCATTCAATCCTATAATCTTCAGATTCTTGATATCTTCGTATATAATCCTTGTAATATCCATATAGCCAGGGTCAGCATAATGAGCCCACATAAGATGATAGTCAAAGTCAAAGCTATCTCCCTTAAATATCTTCTGCCATTCTTTCAGGAAGGCTATATTTTCTTCTATATTCTTAGGAAAGGCAAGTTTATTTCTTCTGTATTCAGGAATGCCTATAGGAGTATCTATAGGCTTAAAGGTATCACTATAAGATCTAGTAATGGGAGCAAACATCATAATAAATCTGTCGGGATTCTTTATATGCTCTTTCTCTGGAGGCCAGAGTAAATCGACATATAAGAGAAAAACGATCTTAGTATCAATACCTTTCGACGTAAGTTTCTCATCCAATTCGTTCAGCATCATTACATAAAAGTCTGAGGGTAATGTCTTTCTACATTCTTCACATTCACACTGATTATTAGCTCCATCCGCTAACCAGAAGTGTAACAGGTCTATATATGGATGTTTCTCTAGATACTCAACTATACTGTCAGTTATTATGCGTCTCACCTCAGGGTTAGAATAACAGAGATTTGTATTGAGAGGGATCCCCTCCCATAATCCTCTCTTACCATTTATCTCAGCTGTATACTTAATATAATCTTCTGGAACTTCTCCTTCATATAAGTCCCATCCTAGTCCTGGAATACCAAATGGTTCACAGGTCCAACCATGTCCAACCGCATGATATAAAAGCCCTCGACGCTTTATCTCTTTCTCTAAGCTTCTAACAAACTCTCTAGCCTTATCTACAGAAAAGGGTTCTTTTTCTTTAAGTGGATTATTAGTATGAGAATACCACCTATCAAAGAATGTGTATCCTTCTCTAAATTGTATAAAATAGCTGTTAAAACCAACCTTTGGAGACCAATCTATAATATCAAATACATTTTCATAGCTAACCGCACCCTCTATACATATACCTCTATGCCTATAAGATGCCTCCTCTACGACCTTGACATCAACTAAAGATACATCTTTCTTTGGAATAATTTCTCCATCCTTCCCGGGACGAATCCATCTACAACCTAGTTCTCTTAGAAATCTATAAACACCTAGTAGGACACTTCTTTCATTAGTTCCTGAGATCATCCCCTTACCGGAGCTAACATCTATATAAATTCCATCATCAAACCTAGGATCTTCGACTTTAGGCTCTTCTAGAGCAAATTGATCAATTGTACCTAGATATATGGTATTTTCTCTATCAGCCTTGTAATTAACTCCCTTTTGTATAAGAATATCTCTCTCTGGATCCATCCTTTCTAGATACTTCTTCAACTCTTCGGATGCAAAGTCAAGAATTTCACTCTCTTTAAGAGTAATAATTTCTAGAGTATTCACTATCTATACCTCCCATAAGATTATTTTCTTCTTCTCAATTATACTGATTTGTAATCAAAATTTTATCCTCATGGAAGCTTTTAGTAAAGTTTTAATAAAAACTTCCAGGAGGTGATCAACAATGCTTGAATTAATAGTATATATTTTAACACAACATTCGCTTGGTAGGTATGTTGCTAAGAATATTGTCTTAATTAGTTATACTGTGTTAGGGGTTAAGTCTTTGTTTATAAGTGGAGCTAAGGGAGTAATTTCTGATGGAGTCTAACATAATTTGCTTTTTATGTAAGATTATGTTAAAATAATTTAAAAGAAATAGAGAAAGGAGCTGAAAAGTGGGCTTAGTCCCACTTTTTATAATATGGAGACAAGAGAGGAAATAATCTCTTTAGTAGAAAAGGAAATAGGACAAGTTATAGAGAATATGGGATATGAGCTGGTAGATGTTGAGTATGGCAAGGAAAGAGGAATATGGGTCCTTCGGCTCTTTGTTGATAGGATCGAAGGTGGTATAACATTGAAAGAGTGCGAAAGTATAAGCCATACAGTTAGCTTATTACTAGATGAGCTAGATCCTATTCCTCACTCATATAACCTGGAGGTTTTCTCTCCAGGTTTAGATAGAATATTGAAGAAACCTAAAGATTTTGAAAGGTTTGTAGGACATAAAGCGCTATTTAAACTAAAGAACCCTATAAAGGGTTCAAGAAACATAAAGGCTACTATTAGAGAAGTTGTTAGCAGTGCAGTTATAGTTGAGAGAGAAAGAGAGATATTTTCAATTCCATTTGAGAATATAGCGAAGGCAAGACTAGAGGTAGAGCTATGAACGATGGACTTATAGTAATGTTGAAACAGATAGAGAAAGAGAAAGGTATTCCTATAGAGTCCTTGTTTAAATTCCTAGAGGCTGCATTACTTTCTGCCTATAGGAAGCAGTATGGTACTACCCAAAATGTCTCTATCGTTATAGATAGAAATAACGGAGAGATTCATATATATGCAAAGAAAATGGTTGTTGATAATGTAAATAACAGTGCTACAGAGATATCTTTAGAAGAAGCATTAAAATTTAAGCCAGATGCAAAAGTAGGAGATATAATCGATGTAGAGGTCATACCTTCCGCCAACTTTGGTAGGTTTGCCTATCAGACAGCAAAACAGGTCATTACTCAAAAGTTAGAAGAGGCTGAAAGGACTATCCTTTATGAAGAGTTCCAAAGAAGGATAGGAGATATAGTAAAAGGAACTATATACAGAATAGATAAGAAGGGTGTATATTTAGACCTTGGAAGAGTAGAGGGTGTAATACCTCCTTACGAACAAGTTCCAACAGAGAACTACAAAGTTGGTGATAAGATCTATGTTTATATCTTAAAGGTAACTAGGACTTCTCAGGGACCTGAAGTTACTTGTTCTAGGACACACCCTAACCTTGTAAAGAAACTCTTTGAATTAGAAATTCCTGAGATTCAAAGTGGTCTAGTTGTTATAAAAGGTATAGCAAGAGAAGCAGGTACAAGGACTAAGATAGCAGTTGCCTCTAATGATAGTGGTGTAGACCCAGTGGGAACATGTATCGGTGCTAAAGGGGTAAGGATTCAACCTATAGTGAGAGAGTTAAAGAGGGAAAAGATAGATGTGATTGCTTGGAGTGATGATCCTCTAATTTATGTTGGAAATGCATTAAATCCTGCAATTGTTTTAAGAGTAGAACAATTGGGTGAAAGAAGTGCTAGGGTAATAGTGACTAAAGATCAATTATCTATAGCTATTGGGAAGGAAGGTCAAAACGTAAGATTAGCTGCAAAACTTACTGGATGGAAGATAGATATAAGGACAGAGGAAGAATGCCTAAATGAGTCACAGGAAGATAGAACGCCTGTGTATAGTGTGCAGGAAGAGGAAAAGTAAAGAAGAGCTTATGAGAATTGTTAGAACTCCAGAGGGTCTAGTTAAAATAGACTCTCTTAAAAAGCTCCCCGGTAGAGGAGCGTATGTATGTAATAGTATAGAGTGTATAAATAAACTGAAGAAAGAGAACTCATTAAATTATGCTCTTAGAACAAAAATCAATAAGGAAGAGTTAATTAAAATCAAGAAGGAATTAGAGGATCTTCTTGAAAGAGGAGATGTTAAAGGTGAGAGTATATGAGTTGGCCAAAAGATTGGGGGTCAGTAGCCATGACCTGCTAGATATATTAAAAGATTTGGGGGTAGAAGTGAAATCTCATTTTAGTAATATAGATGAAGAAGTTGTAGAAACGGTAGAGGGTCTAATGAAGCCCACAACCAGTTCTGAAGAGCAAAAAGTAGAGATTGAGGTAAAGGAGCCAGAAAAAGAGATAAAAGAGACCATAAAAACCGAAGAAGAGTCAAAGAAGGTAGAACCTGAAGTTAAGAAGATTCAGGTTCCGTTAAGTGCTAGTGTAAGAGAGGTATCTGAACTTTTTAATCTTCCTGTAAGTCAGATTATTATGAGCCTGATGAATATGGGTATTTTGGCTAATATAAATCAGGAGTTAGACCAAGCCACAATTCTGAAGCTAGCAGAAAAGTTCAATATCCCAGTAGAAACTGGTCAACCTCAAAAAGCTAGACTAGCTGGAAAGATAAAGATTCAGACCACCGAGGGTGACCCCAGGGCACCTATAGTCACTGTCTTAGGACATGTAGACCATGGTAAGACTACGCTGTTAGATACTATAAGAAAGACTAATGTTACTGCCACAGAAGCTGGCGGTATTACACAGCATATAGGGGCATATCAGGTAGAGATAGATGGAAGGAAGATAACATTTATAGATACACCTGGACATGAAGCATTCACTGCTCTAAGAGCTAGAGGGGCTAGGATTACAGATATAGCAATATTAGTAGTTGCAGCAGATGATGGGGTAATGCCTCAGACTATAGAAGCTATAGACCATGCCAAGGCAGCAGAAGTCCCGATTGTAGTAGCTATCAATAAAATTGACAAACCAGAAGCAAATGTAGATAGGGTAAAGACTCAACTATCTGAGCTAGGATTAATTCCAGAAGAATGGGGCGGAGATACAATAATGGTTCCCATCTCAGCTAAGAAGAATATAGGAATAGATCAGCTTCTAGAGATGGTCCTATTACTAGCAGATATTATGGAGCTTAAAGCCAAGTATGATGTCCCAGCCAGAGGGACTATTATAGAGACTGTTCTAGACAGAGGAAAGGGTCCAGTAGCTATCGCTATAGTTATGGAAGGAACATTGAAGGTTGGAGATATAGTTGTAACTAGTGGCATCTATGGAAAGGTCCGTGCTTTATTCAACGATAAAGGAGAAAAGATAAAGAAGGCTGTTCCATCTACTCCAGTTCAGATAGTCGGACTTCCTAAATTGCCAATAGCTGGAGAGAGCTTTGTAGTTGTATCAAATGAAAAGAAGGCAAAAGAGCTAGTATTACAGTGGAATGAACAGGTAGAAAAGGAAAGAGAAGTTCTATCCTTAGAGAATGTAAGATTAAGGATTGATAGAGGGGAATTAAAATCTCTAAATCTTATATTAAAGGCGGATACGCAGGGTTCTTTGGAAGCTATTGAGAAATTCTTAAAGGATATAAATATAGAGGGTGTAAGTCTTACAATCGTAAGAAAAGGTGTAGGGAATATATCCGAAGGTGATGTGCTATTAGCAAAGGCATCTAAGGCTATAATTTTAGGATTTAATGTAGATACAGAGATTGGTATTCCTAAGTTGGCAGAAAATGAAGGGGTATCTATAAAGGTCTATAACATTATATATGAGCTTATAGATGATATTACCTTGGCACTGAAAGGGCTCTTAAAGCCAGAAAAGCAAGAAGTAATACTGGGAAGGGCTGAGGTCAGACAAGTCTTCAGATCCTCTAAGATAGGTAATATAGCAGGATGCTATGTAATAGAAGGTAAGGTTGTAAGAAACAGCAACGTAAGAATAAAAAGAGATGGTAATGTAATCTTTGAGGGTAAACTTAGTTCTCTCAAGAGATTTAAAGAGGATGCAAGAGAAGTGCTAGCAGGATACGAATGTGGTATATTCATAGAAGGGTTTGGAGATTATAAAGAAAAAGACATAATAGAGTGCTACACATATGAATAACCATGGTGATAGGAGTCTGTGAAGTAGAATTGTATATACCAAATGCGCTAAGTCTTAAGGATAAGAGAAGATACTTACAGGGCCTTATAAAAAGGATTCGGAATAATTTCAATGCTTCTGTAGTAGAACTTGATTACAAGGATAAGTGGCAGAGAGCATTGATTGGTATTGCCTGTATAGATGAAAGGCAAAGAGAGATTGACACTACATTCTCTGAGATAATAAGCTATATCTCCAGAGAAAAAGATCTAGAATTAGTAAATTATTCCATAGAAATGTTCTAAGGTGAGGATGATAGAGATGAAACCTTCCAGGATTGAAAGGCTAAGCGTTCTTATAAAGGAAGTAGTAAGCGAAATTATCTTTAAGATGAAGGACCCTAGAGTAAAATTTGTTACAGTTACAGACGTAACAATGTCAAAAGATATACGATATGCCAAGATATATATAAGTATCTTGGGAAGTGAAGAAGAGAAGAAAATGACTTTTCTTGCCATAAAGAATGCTACCGGATTTATAAGAACAGAACTAGCTCATAAACTTGAAATAAGAAGGATACCAGAGATATCTTTTGTCTTAGATGATTCTATAGAAAGAGGAGTAAAACTAGCTAACTATATAGAAAAGATTGTAAATGAAGGCTGAATACATAGCAGAATGCACCAAGATAATTAGACTTATAAAGGAGAAAAATAAATTTTTAATAGTCTCTCATATATACCCAGATGGAGACGCCATCGGATCAGTCCTTGGACTTCTGAGTTTACTTATCAAATTAGGTAAAACTGCATCTGCCTATATAGCAGATAGAATACCTAGGCAGTTTCAACACTTACCAAATATAGAACTCATAAAAACTACACTTGATAAGAACTTAGAAGTTGAAGTAACCTTCATCTTAGATTCAAGTAATATTGAAAGGATTGGTCTTGCATCAAGGTTTATATCGCCCCTTATGGTCAATATAGATCATCATCCCGATAATTCTCTATTTGCTGATATAAATCTAGTCGATTCTAGTGCTTCAAGCACAAGCGAAATAGTATTTAACCTACTCAAGAGTTTCCCATTAGATAGAGATATAGTCTCTTCTCTTTACTACGGGTTATTATCTGATACCGGAGGGTTCATGTATGGTAATACCAATCAACAGACATTTAAAACAGCGTTAGAAATGTTAAGGTATGGGATCTCTCCTGGAGAGATAGCATATAAGGTCTTTTATTCTATCCCCTATGACACCATGAAGCTTTATATAGAAATAGCCAGTAGCGTGAAGATAGATAGAGAAACCAAGATAGCTTGGTGTATAGTTCCCTTAGAGATTATGGAAAGCGATAATTTTCAGAACAATACATCTCCTTTACTAGATATATTACTAAGGGTCGAAGAGGCTGATACGGTAATCCTATTTAAGGAACACAAGGATAAGTACAGGGTAAGTCTTAGAAGTAAGACTAGAGATGTAGGCTCTGTAGCAAGGATATTAGGCGGAGGAGGACATAGAGGAGCTTCCGCCTTTGATCTTTTAAACAAAGAAGAGTCTGCAATCTTAGAAACGGTAGAAAGAATTAAAACACTGTTAGGAGGAAAACTTTGAACGGGATAATCAATGTTATAAAACCCCCTCTTATCACTTCTTATAAGGTTGTTGAGCTTATAAAGCGTAAGTTCAAAGTGAGACATATAGGTCACTTAGGTGTCCTTGACCCTATAGCAACTGGGCTATTACAGATAGCTGTAGGCTCAGCCACAAAGTTATTCGATTATTTTATATCTCTTAAGAGAGCTTACAGGGTAGAGCTACTCCTAGGTATATCTACAGATACGCAAGATTCGGCAGGAACTCCAACTAAAATACTAGATAATGTATCTATCACTGGAATAGAAGAAGTTATAAATTCCTTTAAGGGAGAAATCTTACAGACTCCACCTATGTATTCTACCCTCCATTATAAGGGCAAAAGGCTTTATGAACTTGCCAGGGAGGGAATTGAAGTCCCTAGAGAACCTAGAAGGGTAATAGTAGAGAGTATAGATATACTTGAAATTAAAGAAGGGAAATATCCTAGGGTAATCTTAGATGTAGTGTGTCAAAAGGGAACTTATATAAGATCTCTCTGTAATGATATTGGAGAGAAACTAGGGGTAGGAGGACATATGGCCTCTCTTATAAGAACCAAAATAGGAAGCATAGATTTAACTAAGGCATATCCTCTAACTGAGATATTAGAAAGGGGAAGCTCTATTCTAGACTACTTCATGCCTTGGACTTTGTTAGAGGAGATGAAAAGAATAGATCTTACAGTAAAGAAGCAAAGAGACGATTTTATAAAGGGGAAATCAGTTCCTTTATTTAAAGCACCATATTCTAGAAAAGAATTTGTATCTGTCTGGTATAATGGAATTTGCATAGGGGTTGGAAAAGTCTCGCAAGATACACTATTCCCAATAGCTATTGAGAGATTAGATGTTAGTTGATTGGGACAAAACATATATAGATAAACCAACCGTAGTTACGATAGGTGTTTTTGATGGAGTCCATAGAGGGCATCAATCCATCTTGTCCCTTCTAGCGGAGAGGTCTTTTACTTTAGGTCTTCCCGGAGTTGTAGTGACATTTGACCCTCATCCATTGGAGGTAATAAAAAAAGAAAGGGTAGAGCTTTTACTGGATCTAAACGACAGATTAGACCTAATCGACCAGTTTCCTCACTCATACAATGTTTTAATCAATTTTAACGATAGATTTGCCGAAAAGTCTCCTGAAGATTTTGTAAGAGAACTAAAAGATAGACTTAATATGAGAGAAATTATAATAGGATATAACTTCCAATTTGGAAAGGGAAGAAGGGGGAATACAAAATTCTTACAGGAGATCTCAAACAAGTACTGTTTTAAGGTTTCTGTGGTATCACCAGTAGATTATGAAGGAGCTCCTATAAGCAGTTCAAGGATAAGAACCGCCCTAAAGAAGGGTGATATATTTTCTGCTAACGAAATGTTAGGGAGATATTTCTACATAAAAGGTAGGGTAATAAGAGGAAAGGGGCTAGGAAAAGAGATCGGTTTTCCAACAGCAAACATAGCGTTACCTAATAGGATAATAATTCCAAGATTAGGGGTATATGCTACTATAGGAACGGTGGACAATGAAAGAATTGTAGGTGTTACTAACATAGGATTTGCCCCATCTGTAAAGGGAGGAAAAGAAGTAACAATAGAGACCCACTTCTTAGACTTTAACAAAGACATATATGACAAGTTGATAAAGATAGAATTAGTAGCTTATATAAGGCAAGAAATAAAATTTAGTTCTCTAGAACAATTAGTAAACCAAATAAATATTGATATAGAGTCTGCAAGAAATATTATAAAAATACACTAAGCCAATTTTAAATTATATACTGTGCAAGGTGTCTTAATCCTAATATCATTCCTTCTTTAGCCTTAGCACCAGAGAAAACGGGGTCTTCATGCTCTATATCTATAGCTCCTTCATATCTTACATCCATAAGTGCAGATACCACTTTTAGCCAGTCTATCTCTCCCCAGCCAGGAATTCTATAACGCCACCATCCAGTACTATAGATACCTACTTCAGCAAGTCTATCGTATAGAATTTCAGTATCTTTAGCGTGGACATGGAATATCTTATCACCGAACCTGTATATAGCATCTATATAGTCTATCTGTTGCCAGTATAGATGACTTGGATCAAACTCAAGTCCAAGGTTAGGAGAAGGAATTGCATCAAACATCAATTCCCAAGCCTTAGGTGTATACGCTATATTAATTCCTCTAAAGGGGAAGCCATGCATCATTGGACAATTCTCTATAGCTATCTTTACTCCCTTATCTTCTGCATACCTTATTATTGGAGTAAAGACCTCTTTAAAAATAGGTATATTATCAGGGATATCTTTATCCGGAACTCTGCCAGCAAATGTACTCACTACTTTTACATCCATCTTACTTGCAAGGTCTATAAGCTTCAATAGATACTTATTACTTGCTTCCCTCTTAGTTAAATCAGGGTCTAAATGGTTCGGATAGAATCCCAAAGCAGAGATTTCAATACCTTTAGAGGTAATTGCAGAAACAACTTCTTCATACCTACTTTTGTTAGTGAGCATAATATCTGCATCTGTATAGCTTCCTGGCCAACAGGCTAACTCAATACTATTTGCACCTACCTCTTTTAAAAGGTCAATGATTTCAGGAGAAAACGGAGAATAAACACCAAACTTCATACAACTATCATCTCCTTTAGAATTTTTCTCAATTTCGCCTCTAAATCTATATAATTCTTATACTCTAACAAAATTGCATTCGGAATTCCTTTTACAAGAAAGGATATACTGGAATTCTCTCTAGCAACTAAGATAATCTTCTTATTACTTATGTATGCTTGCATAATCTCCATCCCCACACCATGACTAGGCTTTGAAATTTCAGCTAATAATATGTCGGACTCTTTCACTGCGTTAATATCTCGGTAGAATATCTCTTCAGGCGTCATTCCTACATCTTTTCCAGATAGAACCCAAGGAGAAGATATATCAAATCCTAGATCAGTCAAAATTTTACCTAAAAGAGAAGTAACCTCAGAGTCATAAAAATTTACTATTGGAACAGATAGATACACCTTAAGCCTAGCCCTCTCTACCAAAATGTCCTCCTAACACAAAAATGGCTGGGGAAGAAGGATTCGAACCCTCACACCCAGATCCAGAGTCTGGTGTCCTACCGTTAGACGATTCCCCAGCTGTCTTTATTATAAGATATAAATACCTGACAAGTCAACATTTCTTCTAAGAAATGCAGGTAAAGTTATCTCGGACCCGACCCTTTAATCTTTCCCTCTTATTGTTCCATTTATCCGTTATTGCAGATTCTAAGCTCTCTAGTTTTGCTTCTATCCTAACCAGTAGATATACAGATACAACAATTGGAAATCCCCAGGTTATTATGATTGGTCGCTTGACTCTATCTCTTAAAATCTGTAGTCTTTCTACTAAATCTCTATCAATCTTAACCGCACCACAGCACTTACAGGCAAACTCTCTTAGGTTAAAATTCTCTGCTATCTTAAAATCGTTAATCATCTTCCGAATGCTACCCTTAATAGTTCGGTTATATCTATTCCTAGCTCTTTTGTTACCCTCCAGTGATAAATCTCTAGCTTAGCTATATAATCACTTGTTTTCTCACCATAGAGATAAAACTCTATACGGTCCTTGTGGATATATTTATCTATCCTCAAACTTTATCCCTCCCACCTTTAATAAGTCATTTCTGATAAACTCATTAGGAGGCTTTTAGCCCCCCATTCGCTAGGCTGGAGTATACAGGTCGTAGACTGTTGATTCTGTCATTCTTGCATCTAAGAACTGGGTTAAATCTCCACCACTAGACTTTATTATGTTCTTCTGAACTAACATATTGCCAAAGGCTTCTATCTC
>JAOACC010000159.1 GCA_026418035.1 bacterium | reverse complement strand
ACTATATATAGAGGAGAAAGGGATACGATAGATATAAAAGATAAGTCAGTTATTATTGTAGATGATGGATTGGCAACTGGTTTGACAATGTTATCAGTAGTGAAAGGAGTAAAGGTTAAAAATCCGAAAAGAGTAATAGTAGCTGTTCCTGTTGCTTCATACGAGGCTGTTAAGAGATTAGAAAAAGAGGCAGAGGTAATCGCCCTATATATACCTGAATATTTTTATGCGGTTGGTCAATTTTATGAAGATTTTCGTCAGATCACTGATGAAGAGGTTATATCTGCACTAAATTCTGTGTGGATGGAGTCGTAAGATGAGAGTATTTCTTATAGTTATGGATGGAGTTGGTATAGGTGAACTTCCTGATGCGTATGAGTATGGAGACCAAGGGAGTAATACGTTAGGTAATACTGTAAGGGCTGTAGGTGGTATTAATATCCCTAATCTTTTAAGTTTAGGTCTGGGAGAAATTGTGGAAGAGTTACCAAGAGTATCTAACGTTACAGGCGCTTATGGAAAGATGGTGGAAATGTCTGTTGGGAAAGATACCCTTATAGGGCATTGGGAGATGATGGGTATTATAACTACTGAGGATTTTCCTACATATCCAAATGGATTTCCTCAGGAGGTTATATCTAGGTTTGAGGATGAGATAGGAAGAAAGGTTTTAGGTAATAAACCTGCTTCGGGGACAGAGATTATAAAAGAACTTGGGGAATTACATATGAAGACAGGATATCCTATAGTCTATACATCTGCCGATAGCGTTTTTCAGATAGCTGCCCATGAAGAGGTTATACCTGTAGAAGAGTTATACAGATTTTGTCAAATAGCTAGGAAGATACTAACAGGAAGACATAGAGTAGCTAGGGTTATAGCTAGGCCATTCCTTGGTGAACCTGGAAGTTTTTATAGGACAGAGAGGAGGAAAGACTTTTCCCTTCCTCCACCAGAGAAGACGGTGTTAGATGTTCTTAGTAGTAATGGTATCGTAACTATAGGATTGGGAAAGATAGAAGATATCTTTAGTGGACAAGGATTGGTTGAATCTAGCCATACTCATAATAATGAAGAGACCATGAATGCCATTCTAGAGATAGAGAGATATAGAGATGAAGATCTATTAGCGTTTGCTAACCTATCTGACTTTGATACTATTTATGCGCATAGAAATAATCCCAAAGGGCTTGCAGAAGCAATAGAGCGCTTTGATGTTATACTGGGGGATGTAATACATAATCTGAGAGAGGAAGACTTACTTATAGTGTGTTCAGACCATGGTAATGACCCTACTACTCCTAGTACTGACCATTCGAGAGAATATACTCCACTTTTAATTAAAGGTTTAAATAACCTTCCGAGATTTTTGGGTGTAAGAGAGACCTTTGCTGATATAGGAGTTTCTCTATTAGAACTTTTTGGTATTAAGAATCAGAATTTTCCAGGGAGGAGTTTTCTGAATGAATTAAGATGATACTTATTGGATGTTGTGGGTGGGGTTATCTTAGAATACCTAAAGAGCTAAAGGGTTCTTTCAAGTCAGTTCTTTCCTATTATGCCTCTTTGTTTAATCTGGTGGAAGTAAATTCTACCTTTTATAGTATACCTAGATTATCTACCGCTAAGAAATGGCGAGAAGAGGTAGGCACTGACTTTTTGTTTACAGTTAAGGCATCGAGAATTATTACCCATATAGATAGATTCTCAAGTGAAAAGAGTCTTGAACTCATATCTTTTTACATTGATTTTTCTAGAGAACTAAATACCCCTATATTACTCTTTCAGCTACCATTAACATTTCCCAGAAAGAGTATGGATGATTTGATTCGTGTCTTAAAGAACTTTAGAGATACTCGTATAAAGTTTGCTTTGGAGGCTAGGAATCTTAATATCTATGAACGTGATGAGTTTTCAAAGATTACTGGTACTATTCCAGTTATAGACCCATTTATGGTTTTAGATTCTAATTTTAGACCAAGTCCTATGTTTGATACATTCTACTTTAGATTGCATGGAGCCCCTCCTGGAAAGGTGATTTATAGGTATGATTACACTGATGGTGATTTACAGAGGCTTCTGTTTTACTTAGAGCCAATAAAAGACTATAATGTTTATGTGCTTTTTAATAATACTGAGATGTATAAGAATGCATTGAGATTTAAGGGGATGGTCTCTTGATGAAAGAGGCAATGTTTTATGAAAGACTAAAGGATGGTTTAGTTCGCTGTACTCTGTGTCCCAGATACTGTGTTATAAAACCAGATAATCGGGGATACTGTGGGGCTAGAATAAACAGAGAAGGAACTCTTTATACCCTGACCTATGGATTGGTAAGTTCTATAGCAAATGACCCTATAGAGAAGAAGCCATTATTTCATTTTTATCCTGGATCATTAGTCCTTTCTCTAGGTACCTTTGGTTGTAATATGCGTTGTCCTGGATGCCAGAATTGGGAAATTGCTCACATTGACCCATCAGGAAAGCCTAACCTTTTGCCTAGAGAATGTGTGGAACTTGCTATTAGAGAGCATTCTAAGGGTATAGCATGGACATACAATGAACCTACCATATGGTTTGAGTATACATATGAAACGGCTATTCTTGCTAGAGAGAGAGGTCTATACACTGTCTATGTGACTAATGGATATATAAATCAAGAACCTTTGGATACTATAGCAACCTATCTTTCTGCTTATCGTGTAGATATAAAGGCTTTTAGACCTGAAGCCTACAGTAAAATAGCTAATGTCAGAGATTTTCAACCAATACTTAATTCTGCTGTAAGGGCTAAGAAAAACTGGGGTATACATGTAGAGATAGTGACAAATATTACCCCTACTATAAATGATGATGAGGAACAGTTAAAAGATATTGCAACTTGGATTAGAGATAGTCTAGGTCCTGAGACCCCTTGGCATGTAACTAGATTTATTCCCCATTATGAACTTAGAAATCTATATGCTACACCCCTATCTACCCTTGAAAGAGCCTATGATATAGGGAGAAAGACTGGCCTTAGATATGTTTATATAGGTAATGTGCCTGGGCATCAGTATGAGAATACGTACTGTTATAACTGTAATAATCTTCTTATAGAAAGATTTGGTTTTTCTATAGAAAAGTATCTTTTGAGAGATAATAAATGTCCTAAATGTGGGGCAGGGCAATATATTATTGAGGGGTAATATTATAATACTTTACTTTTTATCTTTATGTGATATAATATACCCATAGGGGGTATTTATGGAAAAGGAAATATATAACAGATTGGCAAGGATTGAAGGCCAGCTAAGAGGTATATACGAAATGATAAGGTATGACAGGCCCTGTAAGGACATATTAATTCAGCTCTTTGCTGTTAGGTCTGCACTTGATAGTCTAACTTCTCTTATAGTTAAAAACTATTTAGAGCAGTGCAAGGAAGAAGAACTTAGTATAGATGAGTTAAACGAGATCTTAGAGTTATTAATAAAGTATTAACTAGGATGGTGAGTAATTATGAGGATAGAGAAAAAGATAATTCGCTTAGGTATTTTTTTGTTAATTATAATCTCTCTTATAATCAGTTTAATAAGCTTATCTATGTCTAATACAACTAAAAGTAAGCTACCTAAAGATATAATAGATGAGCTTTTAAAGAATAAAAAGCCTTTTGTTATAGACTTTTATGCTGATTGGTGTCCTCCCTGTCAAGCTATGAAACCCATAATGGAGGAGCTAGAAAAAAGATACAAGGATAAGATAGGGATAGTTAGGGTAAATGTAGATCTATCTCAGAATAGGTCTCTTGCAATAAAGTATAGAGTGTTTAGTATACCAACATTTGTCTTTATCGATAGTAAAGGAAAGGTTTCTAATATAATAGTAGGATATAAAAGATTGGAGGTTATGGAAAATGAATTTAGGAAACTCTTACAGTAGGATAAAAATAGTGGATAGTTCTAATTTTGATCTAGAGGTTTTGAATTCATCTCTTCCTGTTTTAGTAGATTTCTGGGCGGAATGGTGTATGCCTTGTAAGATGTTAAGCCCTATAGTTGAGGATATAAGTCAGGAGCTATCCGATAAGATTAAGGTAGTTAAGGTAAATGTTGATGAAAATCCGGATCTGGCTACAAGTTATGGCATACAGGCAATACCTACACTTTTGATCTTTAAAGATGGAAGTGTTGTGGGAGAGATAGTTGGATATGTCTCTAAAAAAGCTCTCAAGGATAAACTTGAGGAGGTTATAGGATGAATGAGGCAGATCTTGTCATTGTGGGAGGAGGACCTGCCGGACTAACCTCTGCTATATATGCTTCCAGGGCGCTTATAGACACCGTTGTTATAGAGAAGATGCTTCCTGGAGGACAGCCTATACTTACAACTTTCATAGAGAACTATCCAGGATTTCCTGATGGTATAAGTGGACCAGAATTTGCTGAAAGATTAGAATCTCAGGCTAAAAAATTCGGAGCTAGAATTGTGACTAGTCAGCCTGTAAGAGAGGTTTTACAGGTTGATAACGGTTTTGAGATAAAGACTGAAGAGGAAACGTTCTTTGCCAAGGCGGTTATAATAGCTACTGGGACTTCCCCTAGAAAGTTGAATGTCCCTGGTGAGGATACATTTACAGGTAGAGGGGTTTCATATTGTGCGGTATGTGATGGAGCCTTCTACAAGGATAAGGTGGTAGCTGTAGTTGGAGGAGGAGACTCGGCAATAGTTGAGGCTATATACCTTACACGTTTTGCTAGTAAGGTATACGTGATACATAGGAGGGATCAACTGAGGGCAGAAAAGATATTACAAGAGAGAGCATTTTCCAATTCTAAGATAACCTTTGTCTGGAATACTGTTGTTCAAAGTATAGATGGTAATAGAAGGGTAGAATTGTTAAAGCTTAGGAATGTAAAGACTGAGGAGATATCTGAACTTCCTGTTGATGGTATATTTATTTATATAGGTAGTACTCCCAATTCCTCTATGGTTAGAAACTTGGTAGAATTAGATGAGAATGGCTTTATTATCACTGATAACTTTATGAAAACCAAGACCCCTGGACTTTTTGCTGCTGGAGATGTGAGGAGTAATACCTTTAGACAACTAGCTACCGCGGTAGGAGATGGTGCTATAGCGGCAAACAGCGCTGAAAAATATCTGGGAGAGTTAATTTGGAAGCACTAAGGATTATTATCCTTGGGATAATTCAAGGATTAACAGAATTTATTCCTATTAGTAGCTCTGCCCATCTTATTGTTGTAAGAGAGCTTTTGCACTGGGAAGATTTAGGTTTAAGTTTTGATATGGCTATCCACTTAGGTACTTTATTAGCCCTTATTATATATATGAGGAGAGATTGGTATGAGGTTTTGACTAGAAAGAGGTATCTATTATTTTTAGTTATTTTGGCTACAATTCCTGGAGCCATCTTTGGTCTCTTTTTAGAGGGTATAGCAGAGGCTTACTTTAGGTCCCTACCCTTTATTGGAATAGCTATGAGTATATTTGGGATTGTTCTTTTTACTGTAGATAGATTGAGCAGACATAATAGAAGCCTAGAAAATATGCAAGTAAAAGATGCTATAATTATTGGGCTTAGTCAAGTTTTGGCATTAATACCTGGTGTGTCTAGATCTGGGGCTACTCTTACTGGGGCATTCCTCTGTAACTTTAGAAGGAGTGATTCTGCAAGGTTCTCCTTTTTATTATCGGTTCCTATTATAGGTGGAGCGGGGCTTGTTTCACTGTTAAAGATTGTTAGAGAACCCTCGTCTTTATTTTCTGTCTCTGGATTATTTTTAGGAATCATTACAAGTTTCATCTTTGGTTATATTGCGGTTCATTTTATGCTTAATTATTTAAGGAGACATAATACGAATATTTTTGTATACTATAGATTGATAATGGGTTTATTTCTTATTATATTTAGCTTAATAAAAGGCTAGGAGGTAGAATTATGAGAATAGTAGACCTTTCTTTACCGATTTATAGTGAGATGCCTGTTTATCCAGGAGACCCCAAGGTATTTTTTATGAAGTATAGAAGTATAGATACCAATGGATACAATCTTACTCAGATCTTATTTGGAACACATACAGGGACCCATCTAGATGTTCCCCTACATTTTGTCCAAAATGGAGATAGTATAGATAAGGTTCCTGTTGAGAGGTTTATGGGGGAGGCTTACGTAATAGACCTGAGTTATAAAAAGGCAGAGGAAGAGATTAAACCTGAAGATCTAGCTCCTTATGAAGATAAGATACATCCTGGAAGTAAATTGTTACTGAGAACAGATTGGTATAAGGTCTTACCTGATAATAGATATTTTAAAGAACAACCACGCATAAGCTATGAATTAGCTCTATGGCTAGTTGAGAAAAAGGTTTCTCTTCTGGGTCTAGAGACTCCTACTATTAATCCTGTGGATAACAAAAAGCTACACCAGACCTTACTCTCTGGAGGAATAATACTAGTAGAAGCTCTTGCCCATCTAGATGAGCTAAAGAAGGATAAAGTCTTCTTTATAGCTCTGCCACTTAAGATATTGAATGGAGACGGTTCTCCAGTAAGGGCAGTTGCTATAGAAGATTTTTATGGGGAATGATTCTGTAGTAATTAATGTTGTAAAAAGCTTAAGGCCGAAGCAGTGGATTAAGAATCTCTTAGTATTTGCTGGACTAGTCTTCTCTCAGAATCTTTTTAATCTAGAGGCATTTTTAACTACTATATGTGCTTTCTTTATTTTTTGCTTGGTGTCTGGTTCTATATATATCTTGAATGATATAGTTGATCTTCCATTTGACCGTGCTAATCCCTTAAAAGCAAAAAGACCTCTTGCTAGTGGCAAACTTAAGATTACTCATGCTAAATTGGCTGTTTTTATATTAGCCCCAATAGCTCTTCTATTTGCATATCTATTAGATTATCAGTTTCTCCTGGTGGTTCTGTTATACATAATTCTTCAGGTGTTTTATTCTTTTTATTTAAAGAACATACCTATAATTGATATCCTTGTTATCGCCTTAGGCTCTATCCTAAGAGTAATAGGTGGAGCGATTGTTATAAATGTAACAATCTCCTCTTGGTTATTGATCTGTACAATTCTATTGGCATTATTGCTTGCCCTTAGTAAAAGGAGATACGAGCTAGTTGTTTTTGATGAGGAAGCTAGGAATAAGAGGAATGTCCTTGGTGAATACAACACATATCTTTTAGACCAGATGATATCTGTAGTTACATCTTCTGTATTAATTGCTTATAGCCTATATACTATGTCCGAGGAGACTGTAGAGAGATTTGGAACCAGGAGTTTAATCTTTACTGTCCCATTTGTCCTATATGGACTCTTTAGATTCCTCTATCTTATATATAGAAAAGACCTTGGAGATAGTCCTGAAGGTTTACTTCTATTGGATAAGCCGTTACTAATAGATGTTTCCCTTTGGATTTTAACTGTATTAATATTAATATACCTGTTATGAGGTTTTGTTATGAAAAGATCAAAGGTAGTTGTTTTAAAAACTAGACCAGATAGTGTTTTAGAAGATTATTCAAAACTTATGAGATTATTAGACTACACTTCTTTTCTTTCTAAAGATACAGATATTATACTTAAACTTAATCTCTCTTGGACAAAGTATTTCCCTGGTTGTTCCTCATCTCCTTGGCAGTTAGAAGGGGTCTTAAGGACTCTTTTAGAGGATGGTTATCCAAAAAGTGGTATACTTCCTGTTGAGAATAAGACTGTTGTAACAGATCCTATAAAGGGTGCCTTAAATAATAAGTGGTTATCCGTTCTAAAGAGTTACGGGTTACATTTTATACCACTACCTACCGTTAAATGGATAAGATACAACTTTAAGAGTAGATTTCTAAAACTAGATAAAATCTTCCCTGAAGGTTTTGAGATTCCAGAGATGTTTGTAGGTAAAAATATCATACACCTACCTACAGTAAAGACCCATGGACATTCTATTACTACAGGTTCTATAAAGAATGCCTTTGGAGGTTTGTTAAAAGAGGTAAGACATTACTGCCATAAGTATATTCACGAAGTACTTGTTGATCTAATGATGATACAGAGAGAGATACATCCTAACATTCTTACAGTGATGGATGGGACTGTATGTGGTGATGGGGCAGGACCTAGAACTATGATACCAAGGATAAAAAACTATATTCTTGCAAGTTTTGACCCTGTTGCCATAGATGCTGTAAGTGCTAAGATGATGGGTTTTGAACCACTAGAAATACCCTATATAAGGATGTGTCACGATATGGGTTTGGGAATTGGAGATATAAAGGAGATAGAAATAGTTGGAGAAGACATTTCTAATGTTAACTTTGGTTTTAGGGTGAAACGGAGTCTTATTATACTGGGAGATCAATTGGTAAGAAAGGGTCCTCTAAATTTTCTTGAAAAACCGCTATTACACTCTCCATTGATGATTCTTCCTACAATGGCATCTAATATCTATCATGATTATATCTGGTATCCGACTATTGGAAGATTAAGGGTAGAACGCTTTATGGAGACTGAATGGGGCAATCTGTTTAAAAGATACTAATAAGGAGGTTTAAATGGAAGAGAGGTTGAACAGAATTTTAGATAGCAATATCTTGTTCCTTTTAGTCTTGATCCTAAGCATAGGATATCTCTATGGGAGTATAAGGATTGGCTATAACATATACGATGAAGGGATAGTAGTTTATGGTGCAGATCGTATATTGAAAGGGGATATCCCCTACAGAGATTTTTGGACAATGTATGCCCCCGGACAGTTCTACGCTGTAGCCTTAATTTTTAGACTCTTTGGAACAAATCTATTTGTTACCAGAATATACAGTGCTACTATAAACTTTTTAATAGTCCTTTTGGTCTATCTTATTATAAAGAAAATCTCTGGACATAGGCTAGCTATTCTTGCTTTTATACTATCTACTCTTTGGATGGGGGGATGGGGATTGTTCCATTCTTCTCCTACTCCAGCTGGGACATTTTGGAGTTTACTTAGTATACTCTTTGTGGTTGATTTTCTCTGTGATAAAAATTATTCGAGTCTTTTTATTGGAGGACTTATTACTGGTATAACAGCTATATTTAGGCACGATATAGGTGGTTATACGTTTATATCTTCTACTATCGTTTTAATACTGTATATTTATCTAAGAATATCTAATAAAAATATCATAGAAACTGTTAAACTCTGGAGTAGATACCTATGGGGAACTATAGTAGGTTTTGTCCCCTTTGCTATTTATCTTTTATCAAGGGTTCCTCTTAGAGATGTTATATTTGACCTTATAGTGTTTCCTGCCAAGGTCTTTCCCCGAGTTAGAGACCTTCCTTATCCCTTATTTGATTTTAGTTTCTATTCTTTCCTGTTTTATTTTCCAATAATTATCTACATAATTGGTGGTATACTTATAATCCTCAGTCTATTTAAGTGGAAAGACCTTAATGGCAGAGAGTGGAGTATTATCCTTTTCTGGATTATAGGAGTCTTCTTTTTTAATCAGGCTCGTGTAAGATCAGATGTTCCCCATCTTCTCCCTACAATTATACCTGCTATGATGCTGTTAGTTTCTCTTTATAATAGTAAAGTATCTTCAATATGGAAAATGGGTTATTTTATCAAGGTTTTAACCTTATTTATCTCCTTCCTTTTGATACTTTCTCTCTATAGGAATGCACTGAGAGGTTTTACCGTTACAGTTTATATACTTCCTATAGTTTTGGGAACGGTTTTATGTCTAACTATTTATATACTTATCAAATTAAAGCACCTTTTTAGAAAGACTACTTTGAGAATTTCTTCTCAAATTTTATCCCTTATACTATGTATCTTTATTCTATTTTCCTTTATAAAGGGGGAACTTAGAGACCTTCCAACTTGGGTGTTTATCTCTTTCTCTAAGCCTGGTTTAGTCCCTTCTCAAATTGACAGGGCAAAAGGGATATATGTCTTTGAGAATCAGGAATACTTTCTTTCTACTGCTATTAAATTTGTCCAGGCTAATACAAAACCAGATGAGCTTATATTTGTTGGAAATTCTAGGCATGACAGGATCTTTGTAAATGATGTAATGTTTTACTTTTTATCTGAGAGACATAGTGCAACTAAATACCATGAGCTTCATCCAGGTTTAGCAACTACTGAAGAGGTTCAGCGTGAGATAATAGATGAATTAAAGAGAAATAGTGTTAAGTTTATAGTCCTATGGAGTGGGGCAGAAGATGTTACTGAACCTAATGAGAGTTCTATAAGTTCTAGAGTAACTACACTTGATGACTTTATAAAGATGAATTATGCCCCTATTATGTATTTTGGACCTTATAAGATTTTACAAAAGCTAACAGTAGGTGATATAGGTTGATGTATCTGGTCCTTTTTATATCTCTCGTATTTAATGCCTTAGCTAATGTAGCTATAAAGGCGGGTATGAAAGGTTATACTGGAGGAATAAATCTGGGTCTTAT
Source organism: bacterium (assembly GCA_026418035.1). Taxonomy (GTDB): domain Bacteria; phylum DUMJ01; class DUMJ01; order DUMJ01; family DUMJ01; genus DUMJ01. Next base: position 13,732 of record JAOACC010000159.1, on the reverse strand, counting down.
ATCTTATGTTATAAAGAATCCTACTATTATTATTGGACTCTTCCTTTTTGGCTTGGCATTTATTGGATATAGTTTTGTGTTGTCTAAGATACAATTAAGCATAGCCTATCCTATAATGACTGGAGCAGGTTTCCTATTTGTATCTGTCTTTTCTTTGATCTTATTCAATGAATCTTTTAATCTACTAAAAATTTTGGGAATACTATTCATTTTCATTGGAATAGTCTTTCTATCTAGATAGTTATGTTATAATTAGATTTGAAATAATTTTGAAGAAGGAGGGACGTTTCTATGCCTGAGAAGTTGAAGGTTGGTATTATTGGTGCTGGAAGAATAGCTGAGATGAGACATATCCCAGAATACCTGAGTAATAAAAATGTAGAGCTTGTAGCTTTAGCAGATATAGATAAGGTTCAGTTAGAGGAAATGGGTAAAAAATTCAATATTACTAAACTATATACAGACTATAAAGAAATGCTAAAGAAAGAGAAGCTTGATGCGGTAAGTGTATGTACACCAAACTATCTACATGCCCCTATAACTATTGATGCACTCAATCATGGTCTACACGTATTAGTTGAAAAACCTATGGCTACATCCTTAGAAGAGGCAGATAATATGATAGAAGCAGCAGAGAAAAACAAGAAGATTCTTATGGTTGGACACAATCAGAGATTAGCCCCTGGGCATCAGATAGCAAAGAAGATAATGGAGAGTTGTATACTAGGTAAAGTTAATATGGTAAGGACAGTTTTTGGTCATGCTGGTCCCGAATTTTGGAGCCCTAGAGGTAAATGGTTTTTCAATAAGAAAGAGGCTTTTGCCGGTGTTATGGCAGACTTGGGTATACATAAAGTAGACCTTGTAAGATGGTTATTAGGGCAGGAAGTAAAAAGAGTTTCTGCATTTAAGGCTACCCTAGAGAAAAAAGGTGATGTTGAGGATAATGGTGTAGCTGTTATGGAGTTTGAAGGTGGAGCTTTAGGTATACTTCAGGTAAGCTGGACACTCAAGCCTGGCGAGGATAATAGTACTATATTTTACTGTGAAAAAGGTATGCTTAAACTTTTTGCTGAACCAGATAAGCCTGTAGTAGTAAGCCTAAGAGAAAAGGGCGATTATATGACTAACTTCGCCAGAGGCGATATGTCCTTTGCCCTTCCACCTATGCAGACAAATGAAGTTGGTGGACAGTTTAGTAGTGGAGTGATAGACTACTTTGTAGAGTGTGTATTGGAGAACAAAAAACCATTTATATCTGGAGAAGAGGGTAGAAAGTCTTTAGAGATAGTTATAGCAATTCTTAAGTCTGCCGAAACGGGGAGTGTTGTAAATCTTCCATTAAAATAGGAGGTGGTTGATTTGAAACTGGGGGTTTTTACCGTTTTATTCCAGAACTTACCCCTGGAGGAGGCTCTAGATAAGGTTGTCTCTTATGGTCTTTCTGCGGTAGAGATAGGATGTGGAGGATATCCTGGGAACGCCCACTGTAAACCCTCCGAATTACTAAAGGACAAGTCTGCTATAAAGAATTTTAAGAGACTCTTTGAAGAGAGAAATCTTACTATAAGTGCATTAAGCGTCCATGGTAATCCATTACATCCCCAAAAAGAGATAGCCCAACAATTTCATCAGGATTGGCAGGATACTGTCAGGCTTGCTAGTGAGTTAGAGGTTCCTGTTGTTATAACCTTCTCAGGTTGTCCTGGGGATTCCGAGAATTCTAAATATCCAAACTGGGTAACGTGCGCCTGGCCTCCAGATTATTTAGCAATCTTAAAGTGGCAGTGGGAGGAAAAGATTATTCCATACTGGCAGAGAGAGGCTGAGTTTGCCAATTCCTATGGAGTAAAGAAGATAGCATTAGAGATGCACCCTGGCTTTGCAGTTTACAATGTGGATACACTTCTAAGACTTAGAAAGGCGGTAGGACCTTCTATCGGAGCAAATTTTGATCCAAGCCATCTATTCTGGCAGGGAGTAGACCCAGTTTCTGCTATTAGGGTGTTAGGCAAAGAGAATGCAATATTCCACTTCCACGCTAAGGATACCTATATAGACCCTATTAATACTTCTGTAAATGGAACATTAGATAATAAACCTTATACTCAGGTCTTAGAGAGGTCTTGGATATTTAGAAGTGTAGGTTATGGTCATGATTATAAAGTCTGGAAAGATATTGTAAGCACTTTGAGAACTGTAGGGTATGACTATGTGCTCAGTATAGAACACGAGGATGGGCTTGCATCTATAGAGGAAGGCTTAAAGAAAGCCATCACTTTCCTTAAGGAGGTCATGCTAGAAGAGCCACCTGCGGTTCCATGGTGGACATAAGGGGCAGTTTTACTGCCCCTTTATTTTTCTCCTGAATCTTTTTTCATATCCTTTTCTATTTCTCTCATTATGTCTATCTCTGATACCATAAAATCTCTGTCTATATATCCAGTTTCTATACTTTCTTGATATCTTGTTGCCCAAGCAGGCATAGGGAATTGGACAAGAACAGTCTGGGGAACATCTGGCTGATATACAAACATCTGACCTGGAGTCAAGTATTGAACACGTTTTTTATTTAGAGAACCAAGATACCCATAAACGCTATGCTCAGCTTCACTGGCGTCCATATTACCACATACCCTTATTGATGCGTTTGATACTACTCTATGGGTTACCTCACTAGCTGTCTGTTGAGCACCAATAAGTATTATACCTAAACTCCTACCTCTTTCTGCTATATCTAATACTATATCAGCGATGGGACTATCACCATTTATTGGGGCATATTTATTAAGTTCATCTAGCACTATAAATACTAGAGGCCAAGGAGTACCAGTATTCTCTTTTTCTGTTACTATAGATTTGAGGATTGCACCTACGGTAAAATATTTTGCCCTATCAGATAGTCTATGTATGTCTACTACGTTTACCTGAGCCTTATGCCAATCTATACTGTAAGATTTTATATCTTCAAACGGTAGAATTTCTGGAACTATTAAAGAGCCTATCTCTTGCTCTGCTCTATATAATCTTCTCATAAAGGCATCTCTAGTTCCGGTAGCTACTCTATCCATTACATCTTCTATCTTTTCTTCTAATGTTTGGATTACGCTTCTAAGGGAATGAAACCCTAATCCACTCTCTATCTCTTCTCTAAGCCATTTTGTTGCCATTCTTATTGCTAGATACAGTTGACTTGTGTCTGAAAGTTCTTTTGGAGAAAAAAGGTACCATAAAAGGTCATTCTCTATGATCTCCTTTATAGTCCATGCAAATATGTTAACCCCATCTATTCTGCTTTCTGTGTTCGGTAGTATTTCTTCATACTGCCCCCTTTTAGGTCTTGGGGGTGCATAAAATTGAACGTTTTCGAATGGTTTGGCAGGTAGTCCCATAGCCTCATACATCTTTCTATCCTTTTCACTCAATTTTGTGTTAGGCCTGTCTAGGAATAAAAGGTCTTCCCCCTTTACATTAAATATGATTGCATGGGTATTGGCAGTTCCAATATCAGGATAGGCTTCTATCACATCTCTAATACTTGAAAAATAGGAATATAATAGAAACGTAGCGTATGATGTCTTTGTAGCTACTCCGCTTTTTCCACTGATATTTACATGTCCTCCTTTTATCCCTAAGAGAAAATCGAGATCTAGATATGCGGGGGCATTATTCGATAAAAGACCGCAGGGAATCTTTTTCTTTTCCATCTTATCAAAGTATAAGGCTAGTTTTGTCTCTTCCGCATCGGCAAGTTTTACCTCTGAACCGGGTCTGGGTGGAACCTTAGGACTTGTTCCATCTTCAGCTAATGTCCTAGTTACTACTATGTGACAGTAATAGGTAAGATTTGCATCAAAGAGTCCTTGAGAGTGAAATCTTGCCTGTTCATTAGTCTCTAGTCCCTCTAATCTTGATATAACCTGATCAACTATTCCATAGAACGTTACTTTTCCAAATCTTGGATACTCGCTGGTGGTAACTATTATGTCATCTACTTGAAGGGACTGATTATTATCAACTTCTATATAGAATTCAAACGGTGTAGCATCTTTAGTCCCTAGTACTATTCCAACCCTCATTTATACCTCCTTGTACGCTTGAGCTATCATTTTCCTTAAGGTAGCCCTTATATGGTCTATAGGATGAAACATTGTCCTTAATCTCCTCTCTAGACTTTCTAATGGGGCTAAATTTTCTGGTGCCCTGCTACTTAACGTACTACTACTTATTATATATGGTAAAAATCCTCCAGAAAACTGAGCAAGCTCTTGAACTTCCTCTAGTTTTAGAGTATACGGAGCCTCTAGTCTTACCAATCCAAAAAATGGAGATTCAAAGTATTTTGGTTCTTTTAACCTTAAATACCAAGAGTATTTGGGTGGAAGATTTTCACTTGTCCTAATAATAAATATAGGGGTCCTTTCTCCCTTTTTTAATCTTAAGACAACACTCCAATAGCTCTCGTTTAGATAGGACCTCCTTATGCTCTTTACAAATCCAACGGTTACTCCAACCTCTGAGAATGGAACCTGAAGTGGGCCATCAGCGATTACAGTATAACCATTTCTAGAGAATTCATAAGCCATCTCTCTTTCTTTCTCTCTCATTCTCTGAATAAATGAACTATAAAGTCCTTCATCTGAGGTGTTATTTGTAGAAAGAGGTATATACTCAGCCTTTCCTATAGTGAGTGGCTCTTTTATATCTATTTCTGATGGTAAGATTATCACGCACTCATTTATCCTTTTTACTACCTTTCCCTCCTCCAGATTAAAAGCCCCTACAACAAACTCTCCCAGAAGGGCAGATTTTCCAGTATTCCCTAGAATAAGATGGGCATCTATTCTTCTTACCCCATCAACGATAACCACCTTTTTTCTGTAATCTACCCTATCTGTTTTAATAGGGGTCCATTCACCTTTAATCTCGATATCAGTTTCTACTTCTCCAGGTAAATTTTCATCTAGTATATTTACTGGTTCCTTTAGAGAATCATCCCACCATATCTGATGCACCTGTAGATTTTTTATAAGATCAATGGAAAAGATTTCACTCATACCACTATCTTCTCATTGAAACAGGTTTAGAGATGAGTTCATGAAAGACAAAATTTCTTACTATATCCTCTTGGGAGAAGAGATATTCCTTCCTTTTCTCCTTAACTGGTATCTCTTCATATTTTTCTTTCTCTTCTATTTTTTCAGCATGTTCTAAACTTACCCCTTCTTGAGCTTCTTGTTCCTTTATCTCTTCATTCATTTTTGTTCACCTTCTGTTGGTGGTGCCATCTTTGAAAATGATTCCCTCATAGATGTATCTGCCTGTATATTCCTGAGTTGGTAGTAGTCAAAGACTCCTAACTTTCCTTCCCTGAATGCCTGTGCAATGGCTCTTGGAATCTCCGCTTCTGCCTCTACCACCTTTGCTCTCATCTCCTGTGTATAGGCTTTCATCTCTTGTTCTCTAGCTACCGCCATTGCTCGTCTCTGTTCTGCCCTTGCCTGTGCTATACGTCTATCAGCCTCAGCTTGATCTATCTGCAATCTTGCCCCTATGTTTGCTCCTACATCTACATCAGCTATGTCTATAGAGAGTATCTCAAATGCGGTTCCTGCATCCAGACCTTTTTCTAGTACTGTCCTTGATATCTTATCTGGATTTTCTAAGACCTCTTTATGTGATTCAGAAGAGCCAATAGTTGTAACTATCCCTTCTCCAACTCTAGCTATTATCGTTGCCTCCCCCGCTCCACCTACCAATCTTTCTATATTTGCCCTTACAGTGACCCTAGCTTTAACCTTTAACTCTATCCCGTCCTTAGCTACCGCTGCCACTATTGGTGTCTCTATAACCTTTGGATTTACACTCATCTGTACCGCCTCTAGCACATCTCTTCCAGCTAGGTCTATTGCTGCTGCTCTAGTAAAGTTCAATGGAATTCCTGCTCTCTCTGCTGCAATTATAGCATCTACAACCTTATCAACATTTCCTCCTGCCAGATAATGAGCCTCTAATTGGTTTATGTTTAAATCTAATCCAGCTTTCGTAGCCTTTATAAGAGGTAACACTATCTTATGCGGTGGAACTCTCCTTAATCTCATTCCTATAAGTGTTATAATACTAACCCTTACCGATGCTGCTACCGCAGAAATCCATAATCCTAATGGGACAAATTGAAAAAAGAGTATTAAGGCAATAACTATTACCAGTATTGGTAACCAATATGCAAATGTAACCTCCATAGAATCTAACACCTCCTTTTTAAGAGATTCTTCTTACAAATATCTTATTACCAATGACTTTTGTAACAACAACCTTAGTTCCTGGAGGTATATATTCCCCTTCAGTAAGACAATCGTATCTTATATTTTCTATCTCTACTATCCCAGATGGTCTTAAGAGAGTTACTGATATACCCTCTTTACCTATAAGATTTTGGTCAACTGTGACCACAGTGTAGCCTGCTTCTGTCCTTGTTGCTTCTTTTAGTGCTATCCTCTTCCATACAAAACTTTCAGGGAGGTATCTTATAAATAGGATAATAATTCCTAGCATAAGAATACTAGCTAGGATAATAGACCTTAAGGCATTTATCCCTCCTCCTAGGACTAGGTAAAGACTTAAGAATAATGCTATTATGCCTGATATTCCAGGTATTCCAAAACCAGGCGTATGTAATTCTATTAAAAGTAGTATTATACCCACTATAAGGAGTAGTATTGCTTCTATACCTGCAAGTCCTGCCAGATAGTTACCTACAAAGGTAAGTACTATAAGAGTAATACCTAAGATTCCTGGTATACCAAATCCCGGAATCTGAAGCTCTATAAAAAGTAATAGAAGACCGCCAAGTAGAAAAAGAAAACTGTAGGTAGGGTCAGATGTTATCTGTGAAAATCTTTCAGACCAATTCAGGTGTTCATTTATTATTCTAGGTTCCTTTATTTTAAGAGCCTTCCATAAGTCAGTATAGTTATTTACTATAAAATCCGCATATCCGTACTTTCTTGCCTGGCTTGCGGTTAACGTTAATAGCTTTCCTCTTGGCTTTAGGTCTTTTATCTCTATACTTTGATCTACCATAGCCTCTGCTATCTGAGGATTTCTTTTCCTTCTCTCTGCTGTAGCAGAAAATTCCGCTCTAAGAGCAGATACATTCTTTTCTTCCATTGGTCTTGGTTCTGCAGCCCCCATAGAACCACTCTCGGTAAAGGCAATCTTTTCACAGGCTATTGCTATTAATGCTCCTGCGGACCATGCCCTATTTTTTACATACGCTACTGTAGGAATAGGAGAGTCCAGTAGGGCATCACGTATTTTTACCGCTGAATTTACCAATCCACCAAAGGTATCTATCTCTACTACTATATATTTTGCCCTATCCTCAATGGCTTTATTTATTCCCCTTCTTACAAGGGAATATACACCCTCATTTATCATACCAGATATATGTATTATATAAACTGTATCGTTGGAACTGCTGTAGATGTTGGGGTTTATTAAGATAGATAGAAACATTATAAAAAATATGAATAGCTTTTTCACTACCTCCTCCTGTCTTCAATTATACCACGTCTATTTATATATTCAAAATCATTCCATCGTATGCTACTATAAAACCATAGGGTTTCAGCCTCTCTTCTAACTCATTAAATAGTAGTCCTCCATTATGAGAAAAATGTGTAGCTATACATATACTTTTGTCATCTATGCTCCCATATTTTTCTAATAACTTTTTAGCTTCAATTATGGCGTTTATTCCCATATGTCCTTGTCTCTGATCGTTATTACCAAAGGTGCAATCAAAAATAGCCATATCTAAATGAAACTCTTTTAACTTCTCCCAAGTTTCCTCTGGATACCATCCTGAGTCATGTCCATAAAATATGGTCTTATTATCAATCTTTATAATATAGAGAAGACATTCTTCCTCTGGGGCATGATCTGCCGGTAGAGCGGTAAGGATAAATTCTTCGCATTCTATTCTATCAAACGGATGTATGGTATGTAATCTTATCTTTGCCCTCTCACAGTTGACCCTTTCCCCTATCATTTTTGTCACCTTAGGATTTCCAAATATGTCTAACGTAGCATCTTCTGGTAGATATGCAAATGGTTCTATTCGCATATATAATTCTTGTGGATAGAAATGGTCTTGGTGGGAATGGGTAATAAAGAGATATCTGATCTTACTTAGGTCTATATTATGCCTAAGACTATTTAGATATGTATCTGGTGTTAGGTCTATAAGAATCTTTTTATCTATAACTGCCGAACTCCTAGTCCTAATATTTTTCCCACCTAACTCTTTAGCCTTTTGGCAATATTCACAGGTGCAAAATATACCAGGCCATCCTTCTGCTGCTGAAGTCCCTAGAAATATTATCTCCATTCTTACTCCCTCCTTGACATCGTTTTGCTTTGTTCTAAAATGATATCATAAAAACTTAGACTTTTGGAGGTGAGAGTCTATGAGGAATCTTTCTCTAGATGGAGAGTGGCAATTTAGATCAGAGTCTGACAATGAATGGTTACCTGCCTTGGTACCTGGAGATGTTCACCTTGATCTACTTAGAAATAATATAATAGAAGACCCTTTGTATGGAACTAATGCTGAAAAATGTAGATGGATAGAAGACAAGACTTGGATATATAGAAAGATATTTAATGTACCAGAGGATTTTATTCAAAAGAGAGTAGAATTGGTCTTTAATGGGCTTGATTTAGATGCAGAAATCTTTCTCAATGGGATAAGGGTAGGAGAACATCATAATGCCTTTATCCCTTACGTTATAGATATTACTAAATATATTAGGGAAGGGGAGAATGAGCTTTTGGTCTATCTAGATGTAGGTAAGAAGAGGGTAAAGGATAAACCATTAGATAAATATAATGTTGATGAAAATTATATAAGAATCTGGATGAGAAAGCCTCAGTTTGTATTCGGATGGGATTGGGGTCCATATCTACCAACCTGTGGTATATGGAGAAGTGTAGAACTACGAAGCTATGAGTGTGTAGCTATAAGAGATGTCTTTATAAAGTCCAAGATTAGAGAAAGTAAAGTAGAAATTATATTAGAAACAGAGCTAGAAAATGTCTCCGAGGAATCTGTGGAGATAGAACTTTTTATTTCCATCAAAGGAGAGGAAGAAAACGGATTAGGAGAAAGATTTATAGTTAATCCTGGCATAAGTAAAAAAACTTATACCCTTTTGATAAATAATCCTAGGTTATGGTATCCATCACCTATAGGAGAGCCTTATTTATATGACTTTCAGGTTACAGTTTCAAAGGATGGTAAAAGATTAGATTCTTATGCTATGAAGTATGGGATAAGGGAGATAACGCTTATACAGGAGCCAATAGAGGAGGGAGAGAGCTTTATTATCTCTATAAACGGCAAGAAAGTATTCTGTAAGGGGGCAGATTGGATACCTGCAGATTCCATAATAGCCAATGTATCTAAAGAAAAGTATGAAAGACTAATAGAACTTGCAAGAGAGGCCAATTTTAATATGTTCAGAATCTGGGGTGGAGGGATTTATGAAGATCCCTATTTCTATGAATTATGTGATAGAAATGGAATAATGGTTTGGCAAGATTTTATGTTTGCCTGTGCCCCTTATCCAGATGATGATGAAGAGTTTATAAGAGAGGTAGAGAAAGAGGCAGAGATTGTAGTAAAGCAGCTAAGAAATCATCCCTCGTTAGTTATCTGGTGTGGGAATAATGAAAACCAGTGGATTCATTATATAGGTGCATGGGGTGGTAGAGATATTAGGCTCTATGGCTCTAAGATATATGATGAGATATTGCCAAGGATATGTAGAGAATTAGACCCTACTAGACCATACTGGCCTTCAAGTCCTTATGGGGGAGAAGACCCTAACTCAGAGGAATGTGGAGATAGACATGCTTGGCAGTTAAGTATTCAGACGGAGGACCCATATGAAAGGGTAAATTATAAACTTTACGCTTTAGACAGAGGTAAATTTATAACAGAGTTCGGCCAGCTTGCACCACCATTAAAAAAGAGTCTGTTAGAATTTACTCCCCAAAATGAACTCTACATAGAATCTCCTACATGGAAGTTTCATAACAATACCTTTGAGAGAGGAAACATAAAGACTGCCTTAGAGAGATTCTTCATACCTCAAGAGAAACTAGAGTTAGATGAGTATCTTATGGGTGCACAGATGATACAAGCAGAAGCCTTAAAGTTTGCTCTAGAACATTGGAAGAGGCGTATGTTTAATACGGCGGGAGAACTTTTCTGGATGTATTCTGACTGTTGGGGTACTACTGGAGCTTGGGTAATAGTTGATTATTATTTAAGAAAGAAGCCTTCCTATTATTATGTAAAAAGGGTCTTTGAACCTGTCTATGTTTCCCTTAAAGAAGAAAAGGATAAGATAGAGGTATTTGTAATAAATGAATTGTATAAAGATTCTGTATTGGATTTAGAGTATGGTGTTAAAAGTTTTTGGGGAGATATTCTGGCAAAAGGTAAAACAAAGATAGAGGTAAAGAATTTAGGAGCTATAAAGGTTGGAGAGATAGATACTGGTAGAATTCTTAGCAAGGATAGAGATAAGTGCTTTGTTTATGCAAGGTTATATGAAAATGGCTATTGTTTATCTTGGAATAGAATCTTCTTATTAGATTTTAAGGATTTATCAATGCCAGCTGTTAAGATAGTGCCTGAACTTATAAAACTGGGAGAGGGTAAATATAGACTTGAGTTAATTACTGATAATTTTGCCTGGATGGTCTGTCTAGATTTACCTGACGATATTAAAATAAGTGATAACTACTTTGATATATTTCCTAAAGAAAAATACTCGATTATACTAACATCTTCAAGGGATATAAATCTAGAAGAGATTGGTATTTATACGTTAAATGATGTATTATCTAGACGTAAGTAAACTTTCACTAATTAAGGGACGATTTATAAAATCGCCCCTTAATATTAATAATTAGTTGTTTTAGAACCTATACTCTGCTGTATATATCACCTTTACTTCCCCATTTTTAGGGACATTGACCTCGTATTCTATCTTATATGCATCTATCTTTTTGTATTTATAGTTTGACTTTAGTATCTTCCAATCTCCCCATTGATGTTCTATAATATTTACCTTAATGGGCTCTTCTTTATGATTTCTTATAGTAATCTCGTATGTATCTTGATATATGTTATTGGCTATCTTTTTGTGGTCTACTACTTTCCTCTCACCTACTATATCAAACGCATTACCTATAAATAGCTCTATCTTCTCATCCTTTGGTGTATGGTCTATAGAATCTTCCCCTATAAATTGCAATGAATCATCTTCATCTGCCTTATATACTCTTATCTTTCCTTTAGGTAGTGGAATGCCTAATCCAGAGTCTAAGCTATTTTTGAATCTTATATAGACAGATACTTTAGGGTTATAATCAAGCCCTTTCCAGTTATCAAAATAGTAATTTCTATAGAGTTTGCCATCATATACATATCTCTTTTCCATTGGGATATTCTGTACACTCAATAGAGAGATCTGCTTTGTTTGGTTGTTCTTTATCGTTGTCTTTCTTTTTAAGGTGTACATATGGTATTCAAAAAAGCCTTTCTCTTCAAACTGAGGTTGGGCCTCTGCCATAAGCGCTATTTTCAACTCTTCCATTCTATATGGTTCTTTCTCTAGATTTATCTCTCCTGCGATAAGTTTTATATTTGCAGAATCATAGTTTACTCCTGACTTATTATCTATCGTTACCCAACCGTTAAGGGAAAGGGTTTTCTCATCCTTGGAGATGTTGGCTACATAATCTGCCTGCCAGTTTATCCCCCTAGTTAAATAACTAAGCTCAATAAGGTGCTCACTGCTATTTAGACTCTCTATCTCCCAAACTAAAGTGGGTCTTGTAATTAATCCATCTGGCAACTGTGGGAATTCTATGTCTCTTATATTCTCTCTATCTACCATATAGATAGGTCCACTTGTTCTGTCTTGGCCGATAATAATCTGTCTACCATCATAACTTAACAGATATCCTCTATAGATATTGTTATCTCTTGTTATTACCTTTATCTCCTGATCTACATACTTATTAAGGAGTTTATCGGGATTAACAAGGTCATACTCAAAGTTCTGTTCTATTATTCTACAATCCTCAGGTTTGGTGAGAGACTTGACATGAACACTAGTAGCATCAATCCTAGAGGCAACATCAGAGACTCTTACAATATTCTTCCCTTTTTCTAGCCTTACCTCTCTTAAATCCCTTACTAAAGCAATATCCTGATTATAGATAGTTATATCTATCTCCTTTCTTATCATTCTATTTGCCAGTAAAGATCCATCAAAGGATATAACTAATAGAAACACTAACACAAATACTAGAAACTTCATAAGATTCCACTCCCTTCCAGTTTTTACTTAATTATACCACTAAGTATGGATATTTATAAATTGTTATGACCTTGGAGTTGTTTCTAGTATGAAGAGATAGATCTTTCTGATGGGGATCTTTTAAATAGAATTAGTAATGCCATTGATATTATCTCGAGAGAAAGAGCTAGAATGGGTGGATTAGAGAATGTCTTGTATGGAATTATACAACAAAGAGATTTTTATAGACAAAATCTTGCTGAAGCTGAAGCTAGGTTGCTTCTTTTAGAGATAGAAAGAGAGCTCAGTAATCTTACTAGAGATAAATTAATAGTGCTTTTGGGGAATATACTAGCTGAAGATATATATACGCTTCTAAAAGAGATATATAATCCGGTTATTAGATCTAGATAATTTAGCTTTTTATTTTTCTCCTGCTCTCCTAGTTGGCGGTAGATATGGAACAGGTATAAATTCTACAGATGGTCGCCTCTGAGAGGTTTGAGGATATAGATCCATTAACTCATAAACCTCCGGAGGTATCTGGTCTGTAACTGGTAACCCTAACTCTTTAGCCTCTTCATATGTTATTGGATAATCATGAGTCCACCTACCTTCACTCAACGTCTTAGCTAGTTCCCTAGCTTTTTCTTCTGACATCTTATCTTTCACTAGATTGTAGACTGTGTTATATACCTGATTTATAGCCTTTCTAGCTATGTCCCCTAAGATTAATGTCTGGTCGTCTCGATTAGGATTTGGTTCTTCAAGGGCTTTTAATATTGAAGCAGCGGGGTAAGATCCTCCTTGAGGACTTCCAAGTTGTGGATCTACTGGGCCTAAAACAGCATTAGGATCCATAATAATCTCATCTGCCGATAGAGCTATAAGAGTTCCTCCAGACATTGCATAATGTGGAATAAATACCGTTACCTTCCCTTTGTGTCTTTTCAATGCACAGGCTATCTGTTCAGATGCAAGTACAAGCCCACCTGGGGTATGTAAGATTATGTCTATAGGCATGTCTGATGGGGTCATTCTTATAGCCCTTAGAACCTGTTCTGAATCCTCTATATCTATATATCTGCTTACTGGAAAACCAAAGAAACTCATTGTTTCTTGTCTATGTATCATAGTAATTACTCTACTATGACGTTTTACCTCCAAAGCTCTGATAGCCATCTGTCTTTTTACTTCTAGAAATCTTTTCATTAGTAGAGGAATAAACATTTGAATCATTATAAGTACCCATAGGATGTTAAATATTAGTGCCATATAAATTCACCCCCTATAGAGTTCTTATTCTTAATGATTAAAATTATATAGATAAGACACTATTTAAGTCAAACTCA
>JAOACC010000158.1 GCA_026418035.1 bacterium | reverse complement strand
TACTACAGGACAGTTCAAGGAGAAGAAATTAAAGCTGTAGATGAGGTATCTTTAGAGGTTAGAGAAGGGGAAGTTTTAGGTATAGCTGGAGAATCTGGATGCGGAAAGTCTACATTAGCATCTGTTCTTTCATTTACAGTTATTCCCCCTTTATATGTGATAAGTGGTGAGGTTAGGGCTAATGGTACAAATATATTGACCCTTGATAAAGAGACTCTAAGAAGAGAAATAAAAGGTAAATATATATCTATTGTTCCTCAGGGTGCTATGAACTCTCTAAACCCTACATCAAAAATTAGAAACTTTGTAATAGATGTTTTAAAAGAGCACTTTCCAGAGATCTCTAAAGATGATGCTTTGCAAAGAGCCAGGGAGAGATTTGAAGCCTTGTCCTTACCTCCGAGGATATTAGATGCATATCCTCATCAGCTTAGCGGAGGAATGAAACAGAGGACAGTAACGGTTATTTCAACATTATTAAATCCAAAAGTATTGATAGCAGATGAACCCACCTCAGCATTAGATGTCTCTAGCCAGAAGATTGTAATAAAGTTGTTAGTGGAACTTTTAAGGATGCAGATTATAAAAAGTATTGTCTTTATAACCCATGAACTTCCTTTACTACGGCACTTTGCAAATAGAATAGCTGTTATGTATGCAGGGAAGATCGTAGAGGTTGGACCTATGGAGAGTGTAATATTTGAGCCATTACACCCATATAGTAAATTATTGATGTCTTCGGTTTTAGTGCCAGAGACAGGAATAAAGTCTAAGAGGATAGAGGCTATACCTGGAGTTCCTCCGAACTTAAAAAATCCTCCTTCTGGTTGTAGATTCCATACAAGATGCCCTTCTTATGTGGAAAAAGTGTGTGACACTGCAGTTCCACCTTTTATAACTGTAAAGCCTGACCACTTAGTTAGTTGCTTCTTATATGGAGGGAAAGATGGAAAGAGCTAGAAATAGAGAACTTATAAGAGTTGAGAATCTGACTAGAGTTTTTGGATCTGGCAAGTCCCAAGTGTTAGCGGTAGATAATGTCTCTTTTTCTATTAAAGAGGGTGAGATAGTTACTCTACTAGGTGAGAGTGGTAGTGGTAAAACTACTACTGCTAGGCTGATATTGAAGTTGTTACCTCCCACAAGTGGTAGGATAATATTTAAAGATAGAGATATTACTCATATATCTTCGAGAAGAGAACTATTGAGTTATTGGAAAGAAGTACAGGCAATATTTCAAGACCCATTTGCCTCGTTTAATATCTTCTACTCTATAAGAAGGGTGTTAAATAATGCATTTAGGCTTGTTTCAACTTCTCTCTCTGGTGAGGAAAAGGAAAAGTTAATAAGAGAGTCATTGTTGAGTGTTGGATTAAATCCTGACGAGGTTTTAGATAAGCGTCCTTATGAATTGAGTGGTGGCCAAAAGCAAAGGATAATGTTAGCTAGGATCTTAATTATAAGACCAAAGCTTCTTATTGCAGATGAACCTACTTCTATGATAGATGCCTCTTCTAGAGCTGGTATATTAAATCTACTCTTGGATCTTAGAAAAAATTATGGTATGTCTATAATGTTTATTACGCATGACATAGGGTTGGCTTATTATACTAGTGATAGATTATTCATAATGAATAATGGGAGATTAGTAGAGTCTGGAGATGCTGAAGAGATAATAACAAATCCTAAAGATTCTTATACGAAGAAACTCTTGGAAGATGTTCCAGTAATTCATAGGAAGTGGGAGCTATAAGCTTCCACTTCCTTAATCTGTACAGATACTTCCTTCAAAGACCTTTTCTACTTTGCCAGATAAAAGCATATCCCCTCTATTACTCCATTCTACAAATAAAGTTCCACCGCTAGATGTTACTTTATAGTTGTGATTCTCTCTTTCTTTTAACATCTTAGCTACTACTGATGCACAGGCTCCTGTCCCACAACCTAATGTTTCTCCTACACCTCTTTCCCATATCCTTATCTTCAGCTCATCTTTATCTTCTTCTACCACCCAGATTACACTTGTCCTATTAGGGAAAAGGGGATGATTTTCTATTATAGGACTATACTTTTTAAATATCTCATCAGGGAGATCTTTATAGAATATTACAGAATGGGTAGTTCCTGTAGATACTATTGTAGCGTTGAATATCTTATCCTTAGCCACTAACGGATAGTCTATTATTGGAGAGAAATCTAAAAATATTGGTATCTTTTTGGGATCTAAGATAGGCTCCCCTAGATTTACTCTTATAATCCAATTGTTTTTGTCTATTATCTCAGCCTTCTTTATACCGCTAATAGTCTCTATCTTAATGTCATTTCTATCTATATTTTTTAACTCACAGAATACTCTTACTGAACATCTAAGACCATTACCACACATATCTTCTGTCCCATCCGGATTGAACATACGCATTCTATAGTCAGCTACATCAGATGGTAGAATGATAATAAGACCATCTGCCCCAATACCAAAGTGTCTATCAGATAATCTTTTACTCAGAAGATTCCAACCTAAATTTTCTTTCTCCCAATTTATTACAATGAAATCATTTCCTACTGTCTGCATCTTTGTAAATTGTACTCTTTGCACCTCTCGCCCTCCGTGTATACCTCAAGATTATCTATTATCTTCTTAAACCAATTTCTAGTAGGATCCATAGCTATAAACCACCAGGCTGAAGGTCTACAGTGTGTATATGGAAGGTTTTCTTTGACTAGATAAGAACATCTGAGTATTTCTGCTTTGGCTCTCTCTACCTCCATCTCTAGTTCCTTTAGTTTTTCTCTTATCTCTTTTATCTCTTTAGATTTTTCCATCTTCCAAGTTTCGTCTCTAAGTCTTCTCAATTCTTCTTTTAACTGTCTTCTTCCTATAGGATCGCTAATCTCTTTCAGTTTCTCCTTTAATTCCCTTACCCTTTGCCAGTTTGATTCTATTGTTGATCTCTTTATGATCAAATCTTGCTTTAACTGATTATAGAGGGATAACTTCTCTTCCCATTTTCTCTCTATTATTTCAGCTAGTAGTTTCATAAGTTCTCTAGGTTTTCTCATATTAGCTACTTTGTATATAAAATAATCTTGCTCTTCTACTACTTTTCTCCATCTATTACTAAACTCTTTGGGATTAATTGAATTCTTTCCAAATACTATTCTCATATAATCAGGAAGTATAATCTCTCTATCCATATCTTCCATCAAATCCCAAGTACCATATCTTATTCTAAGAATAGGATAAAATTCTAAATGAATTTCATTCTCTTCCAGCATCTGTTCCATATTAAATGTGAGATTATAGTAAAGTGAACCTCTTTCATTAAATACAAGTATAAATTCCCTTCTTATCATAGATAGCAAAGTAACCGCTTTTCCTACAATAGCTGAATATTTACCAAAGTTTTTTTCTATAACTTCTGCAAGTTCTTTGAGAGAGGTGATAGGATTATCTAGAGGAACTCTTATCTCTTCTTCCCCTTCTATTACAAGATATTTAGGTTGAATACATATAGTTCCTCTCCCTTTTCCTGGTATTACTAAGTCAAAGGGAATCGCCCCATAACCGAAATATTCCAATGTATATATGCCAGAGTCTTTTACAGCATTGTTATAACATCTCTTATAGACACTGCTTGTAGCTGGATTTATAAATCCTTCTATGATGGAGAATCTTGGCAAATTGTAAGTTTCTGTATTAAACCTAAAAAGCTCTAAAGATGAGGTTAAGTTTACATTCTGGGGAATATATCCAATGAGCTCCTGCCAAAACCATTTGTATAGTTCTTTGAATAGCTCTGTAATAGTAGCATTAGTATTTTTCTCGGCATAGTTTAATACAAATTCTTTAATTTTGTCACAGAAGTTTTTTATACACTCTTTCTCTCCTATGAGATCCTTAGCACCACAAGTTCCCCAGATTATAAGTTCTATAAGCCTTTCTATTATATCCTGGAGTTTAATATCACAGGCTACAATAGATCTAGTTCCACTTTTTACTACCGCCATCCAGCCCCAAGAAGAAGTTATTTTGTCTAAGAATTCGTCTCTTTTCTCTTTAGGAGCTATACTATCTATTGGAACATTACATCTCCTAAAAAACTGTAATGTTGGGTGATTTTCGCTCCCAAATGGTCTAGATATTTCTATAGTCGAAGCCCATAGGTTTCTTGTAGAATTATCATTATGAGATAAAAGGACATATTCATCCTTGTTTGATGCTATTGGAGATTTAGCAAAGTAATCTGTATTATGTACCCCAAATATAAAGACCGCTTCTGGATATAGCTTATCTAACCAGTATTTCAAAGCTATCTTTGTTGGTTCATCCCAAAGAACTGTTTGTCCTAGGGCAAGGAAAGGGATACCATAATACTTCTCTCTGATCTCATTAATAACTCTTTCTATCATCTTCCCCTCTTACATAGATTCTTTTTGTGTTAATTCTATCATCTTTCTTATGTAATCTTCTAAATGCTTGGGTAATCCTAATATTTTCACATCCATAAATCCTTGAGTTATTAGAGATACCGCTTCGTCTTTTGAAAGCCCTCTGGTCATTAAGTATTCTATCTCTTCTTCCGCTATGGGTCCTATAGCTGCCTCATGTGAAAGTATACTCTTAGGGCTCTTATCAGCTATTAATTCTGGTATAGCATACATCAATCCTTCATTAGAGAATAGGATCCCTCTACAGTCTAGATGAGCCTTACTATCGTCATTTTGAGAAACAAGAGTCCCTCTTGCATATATCCGAGACCTATCGGCTACTATAGCTCTAGATATAGCTTCTCCGGCAGAATTTTTTCCTCTAAGTATAATCCTCGAACCAATATCTATAAGAGAATCCTTTAATCCATAAATTAGCGAGTTGAATACCGCCTTTGAGTTTCCTCCTTCTAGTACAGCAGTGGGAAATGATTGAATAGACTTAACAGGCTTTAATAAGACATAATTATTTACGTAGATACCATTATCCTCCACTATAATACCTGTCCTGGGTCTCACATGAAAGCCTTCTGCCCAATTATGTATCATAGTGAAGACAAGTTTTGCTCCCTTTTTTACATAGAACTCACTTATACCTATATGAATTCCTTCTTTTACCTTTGGGGCAATAGAGCAACCTGTTATAAGCTGAGCTGATGCACCTTCTTCTATTATGACAATATTATGAACATTTTGCATTTTAGCGTTCTCTTGAAGTAATAAACAGGCCTGTATTGCTCTATCTACCTTTTGTCCTGGAAATACCCTAATGAAGTATCCATGAACTGGATGCAGTTCGGCATAAGCGGTATACTTATCCTGATCTACTCTTACAGCTTTCCACCAGTATTGCTCTAATAATTCAGGATATCTTTCTAAGGCATCTGTTATACTCATAATCTCTAGCTGTCCTTTGTAAGCAGATTGTATCTTTTGATATATGACACTGTGGTCCAGCTGGACAAAGCTACCAGCCCTATCCTTTTCTGTTATGTCTATCCCAGAAGAGGCTGCTATATTCTGTAGCTCTGGAGGAAGCTTTGAGAGTTCATCTACGGAATCTTTTTCTTCAGGCTCTTCAAATAAGCTTAAATCTATATCCTCTCCATATAATGCCTTTTTATCTCTTGCAGATTCTGCTAATCTTTTCAGTTCTTCTCTTCTTGAAATATTTACTACAGACATTCGACACACCTTCCATACCCATATTTTCTTATCTCTTCAAAGAGGTCTCTTGGAGATCCATGGCAAATAATTTTCCCATCCATAATAACATGTCCTTTATCTGCATTTACATATTCCAATATATAACCTGTATGAGTTACTATAATTCCGGAACTTTTTCTACTTTTTACCTTGTCTACCTTATTTAAGAGTTCATTTATTACATTTCCTATAAGGGCTATATTGTCTAAATCTACCCCGGATTCTGGCTCATCCAGTAAGACAAGCTCAGGTCTTTGACATAGAAGTTGAAAAAGCTCTGAACGTTTCAATTCTCCACCAGAAAAACCGTAGTTTAGGTCTCTGTCTAGATGGTTTATAAGATTGAGCATTTCAGCGTAATTTCTTATCTTGTCTCCATCTTTTCCATCTTTCAGGGTAATCTCGCCTATCTGATAAAGTTTCACCCCTCTAATACTTGGGGGTTTTTGGAACATTATACCAATCCCCATCTTTGCCCTCTCATTGGGTGGTAAGTTAGTTATATCTATCCCTCTAAAATATATTTTGCCTTTAGTTACTTTATATCTAGGTAAACCCATAATACTCATTAAGAGTGTAGTCTTTCCTCCACCATTGGGTCCAAGGAGTATATGGGTTTCACCATCATTAATCTCTAAGTTTATCCCCTTCAATATGGGAACCTTCCCTACCTCAACATGGAGGTCTTCTATTACAAGCATCTTCTCATCTCCTTAGTAAATTTATAAAGATTCTCAATTAATTATAACATAGAAAAGAATAGCTCCTTCTTATAAGGAGCTCAGAATTAGTTTTTTGTTTTAACGATTTAGGGAATCTCTTTTTTTAAATAGCTAAATTCCTTTTGAAGTACTAATGCAGCTGGACCAATACATTTAGGTAAGTAACAAAGTTTCCCCACTATTATTTCTGGTATCTTTACTGTTTTACCAAATATATGTTTTCTAATACTTTGTTGAATTATAGGTATCAGTAAGTCTCCAGCTATAGTTGTAAGATATCCATTTAATATAATTAATTCTGGATCTAATGTATTTATTGTATTAGCTATCACAAGCCCAAGGTCTTCTCCCATATTTTGAATTATCTTATTAGTGAGTGTGTCATTTTTTCTTACAGCATCGAAGATAGTTTCTAATGTGATATTTTCTATATTATCTATTAAGTCTAAAATCAAAGACTTTCCTCCTGTTCTTATTTCTGACTTTATCTTCTCGATAATAATCTTATCATTTACAAAAGTTTCTAAACAACCGTAGTTTCCACATTTACATCTTATAGGATTATATCTAAGAAAGGTGTGTCCTATCTCTCCAGCTCTTCCGTTAGCACCCCTATATATCTTTCCTTCTATAACTAACGCTGAACCAATTCCAGACCCTATATCGAATACTATAAAATTTCTTTTTCCTTGAGCTACACCAAACCATAGCTCTCCTATAGCTGTTGCCTTTACATCATTATCTATATATACAGGTATATTAAATTCTTCCTCTAGAATATTTTTTAAGTGAACATTTTCCCAACCTATATTAGGAGCAAATTCTACAATACCGCTGGAAGAGTTTATTAGTCCAGTTACTCCGATACCTATTCCTTTGACCTTTTCTAGACTAATTCCTGATTCCTCTATGGCTTCATATATGGATTTAATTACTAAGTCTATTTCTAATTTTTCTTCTTTGTTAAACTGATATTCTATATAAGAGAGGGTATTTCCTTTAAGGTCTACCACTCCTCCTGCTATTCTATCTACAATATGAACCCCTACTTGGCAAAAGCTTTGAGGATTTAATGCCAATAAAATAGGACATTTCCCTCCGTTAGATTCTCCTTTTCCTATCTCTCTAACTAAATCATCTTTCATTAACTCTTTAACAATATTTGCTACCGTAGCTGGATTTAATTTAGTAATCCTTGCTATATCAGCCCTAGATATAGGTTCGTTTGTAGCTATTTTATTAAGTACAATACTCTTATTTATATTTCTTACCAGATTAAAGTCCGCCGTCTGCTTCCTCAAACTTCACCTCTCAAAATCTTTATTTACCTTTTAAATTAACTATTTGATTAAAAGAATATCATGAGTCCTTATATTAGTCAATAAAGTAGGAGATGTACTTGACATATGAAGTCCTAAGTGTTATACTTTTTTTGGAACTATATTTACCACATAATCAAAGTCGAAGGTGTGGTAAAATTGGTAGGGGGTGATAATGTAAAGGTAATTTTATATTATAGGTTGTTATCCTTTTAGTATCTTTTGTCAAGTTAACCCTGTGAATATTGGGTTGAGTGGTGTAATCTAAAAGGTTTTTAAATTAAATATTATTGATTTAATTAAGAGGAGGGTAGATTTAAGTATGAAAAAGATTTTAATATTGGGGGTTTTATTGATCTTTATATTAGGGAGTATCTCTATCCTTTTAGCTCAAGAAAAGCCTAAGTTTGGGCCTAAGGCCTCTTTAAAGGGTGAACTTCAAGTCTACTTACAGGCATATACTCCTAGAGAAAGGACAGAAGCAGATAGATGGCCTCCTCCCCAGTATGCCTGGACTATTCAGAAAGAATATGAGAAACTTCATCCTGGAGTTAAGATAAAATTTTTAGAAGCAGTTGAAACTGATTTTTTTACTTGGATTCAGACTAGGCTAATTGGTGGAGAAGCTCCACATATATTTTGGGGACATCATAGTTGGGCTGAAGAGTGGGGCCCTAAAGGTTTACTTATATCTATGGATCCTTATCTAGATATGGCTAATCCTTATATAGCTGGTAATAAAAAATGGCGCGATATATTCGACCCTGGAGTCTTGGCTATAAATGCTGCTCCTGATGGAAAGCAGTATACAATAAATGGAGATCTTGTTACTACTGGGATTTTCTATAACAAGGATGTATTTGATCAGTTAGGACTTAAAGTTCCAAGATATTGGGATGAGTTTATTACAGTTCTTAGTAAGATTAAAGCTGATGGTAAATATATACCTATGAGTTGGGCTGGTGCGGAGAAAGAGGTAGCTTATTCGTGGTTAAATAGATTTACTAGATATCCCTTGTATAAGCCGTTGTTAAAGGAATTCGATGTAATTCCTGAAGAAAAACCAGGGTTAGTAACTGTTAAAGAACAAGCCTTAGGATGGAAGAAAGGTATAGAGACTATATCTAGCGAAAGATGGAAAATAGGAGCTCAACTCCAAAAGGAACTTTCTAAGTATTGGAGTCCAGGCTTTTTAGGTTTAGGAATGTCTCAAGCTTACGATCAATTTATTACTGGTAAAGCAGCGATGCATTTAAATGGAAGTTGGCAGATAAAACCAGTAAGGTTAGATCCCTTGAGAAAATTTAATTGGGGTTGGATGCCATTCCCGGTTGTTACTAATAAGACTACCAAATATGCTCCAAGACCTGGAACTATAAAGGGATTAACTCTAGGAGGACCTTCTGCTGCTTTTCAATTCAATGTTCCTACTTCTGCTCAGAAACAAGGAATGCTTGAGGTTGCTATTGACTTCTTAATGTACCTTACCGCCCCTAAGAATGCAGGACCACTAATAGCAGATCTAGGTGCTTTCCTTCCCAGTATTAAAGGAGTAAGACCTGCTAAAGAATTAGAGGCAGTTTTCTGGAAACCTGGAACTTACGAATTTCTTGAGCTTATCTTTCCAAATCCAGGATATGTAGATATAACCGAAGAAGCTAAAGATAAGAACTTTAAATTATGGCAGTTGTATATAGGCGACCAAATATCTCTTGACAAATATGTGGAAGAAGTGACAAAGAATGTAGAAGATGCTGTGAATAAGCTTATTAAGGAAAATAACTGGGATTTTAGTAAGTACGGAGTTAAATAGTAATAACAAATAATAAGGGGAGATAGAACTAGAATTTTGATAGTTCTATGCTCCCCTTATTATTAATTGTCTAGAAGGGGGTGAATATAATGAAGCGGAGTTCTCTTTTAAATAGTGTCTATAAAAATAAATTTATCTATCTCTCTCTTGTCCCTACATTTGCACTTTTATTAACCTTTAATTACTATCCTGCTATTAACGCGCTATATCATTCTCTATTTGAGTGGGATGGAATCGGATATGAAAAGTTTATAGGAATTAAGAATTTTGTAAATCTCTTTAAAGACCCTGTATTTATCATAGCTCTAAGAAATGTTTCTATTCTTGCTATATCGGGTGTTATTATTTCTATAACATTCCCTCTGTTGGCTGCAGAACTTACATTTAATCTTAGAAATTTAAAGATGCAGTATTTATATCGCACAATGTTTGTAGTTCCGATGGTTGTTCCTGGTATCGTAGTCCTTTTACTTTGGGGATTTATATATAGACCAGATGGATTACTAAATAATTTTCTTACAATTCTAGGTTTAGGCAGTTTAACTAGACCTTGGTTAGGTGATTTTAATACTGCTCTATTTGCACTTATATTTATAGGTTTTCCATGGATTGGTTCTTTTAATTATCTTATATACTTAGCTGGACTTCAGAGTATTAATAAAGAATTATTTGAATCAAGCATAATAGATGGAGCAACTAGATTACAGCAGATATTTTACATAGATATCCCTATGATACTTGGTCAAATTAAACTTATACTTATACTCACTATAATAGGTGTAATGCAAGGTTATACTACTCAGGTTGTCTTAACGCAAGGTGGACCTGGTTACTCGACTATGGTACCTGGTATGTATATGTATAATAGTGCTTTTCTCTACTATAGGATGGGTTATGGATGTGCTATTGGGACATTCCTTTTTGGAGTTATTCTATTTTTGACAATAGTAAGTCGTAGATATATACAAGCTCCTATAGAATTTGGAGGTACAAAATGAATAGGTTCTATATAGGAGAGATTTTTAAGCACCTCTCAATCATTGTTCTTATTTTATTAACTCTTTATCCTTTCTTTTTTTTATTAATCTCTTCCGTGAAAAGTCACGAAGAGTTTACACATAACTTTTTGGGACTTCCACAACTTATAAGGTGGGCAAATTATACAGCAGCCTGGAAAGCAGTAAGACAATATATCTATAATAGTCTTATAATGAGTTCTCTTACTGTAGTTATGGTGGTATTTTTATCTTCTTATGTTGGATATATATTTGCTAGATACAAATTTCCTGGCCGTGAATTTCTTTTCTATGCTATTATAAGTTTACTTATGATTCCCGGAGCCCTCACTTTGATACCTACATTCATAATTGTAAAAAACCTAGGTTTACTTAACACTAGATGGGCATGCATATTACCTTGGACTTCAGGCGGTCAGATATTTGCTATATTTGTTATACATAGTTTTATGAGTTCACTTCCAGAAGAACTATTTGAAGCAGCTAGGGTGGACGGTGCTGGAATATTCCAGATTTATGTAAAGATAGCTGTTCCTCTTTCATATCCAACTCTAGTGACTATAGCTATTATGCATTTTGTTGGGACTTGGAATGATATCATTTGGCCACTAGTAACCATTACAAAACCTGAACTTAGACCAGTAACTGTAGGGATAATGGCTTTTAATTCTGCTTATTATCAAAATTATGGGCCCTTATTTGCTGGATATATATTAGCTTCTGTCCCACTAATAATACTTTTTATATTTACTATGAGATTCTATATTCAAGGATTACTCTCTGGAGCTATAAAGATGTAAGAATAGAGGTGGTAGATTATGAATAAAAAAATAAGAACTCTAGGGCTTGGTATTTCTCTAAAGCCCTTTAAGGATAAAAGCAAAGAATTTATTTATTCCAAGATAGTAGAATTATTATGTTTGTGGTTTCCTTTGATGAAAGAGGCGGAAGAGATCTGGTTTAACTTTCTTATAGGTAATGGTGATTTGATTCTTACTTGGGATGGAAATCCTGATTCAGAGTTTGAGTGGGACCATTATAAAGGGCACAATAATCCTTTATATGGGGGGTATAGTTTTGAACCTATTAAGTTGAGAAATTACATAGAAGATTGGATTCACTTTACCTATAACGATTTAAAATTTATTTTTAGTTCATTTAAATCTCTTTTAGAAAGAGAAGGCTTAAATGTGAAAATAATAGTGAATATAGAGCCTGGTCCGGAATTTAGTGAGTCTTCATTCAGATACATAAGACATCCAGAGATCCTTGAATTTCAAGGAGGTGGGCATGGTAATTCAATTTCGTTTAGAGCTAAGTTTAATAAAGATAATAATAGGTATGCTAGTTATCTGGATGGGATTCCAGAAGGTGAACCTTTTGGGAAATTTCTCGGTAAACAAATAAAGAAATTTATTGAGTTTATAGAAATAGATGGGGTTTCATTCTCTAATGGACTTGGTTTTGGAACACATCCTTGGTCTTTAATTGGGCATAATTTTGATGGAAAAAGATTTAATTTAGTTAATTTTGATTCAGAATCTAAAGAGATAGAGGAGTTTTGGAATCTATTAAGAGAGGAAGTCCCAGAGATTATAATTACAGCACAAGGGACTAACTGGCCAATTGGAGTAGATATATCTGCTAAATGTGTTCCTATAAAAGATATATATAAAAATTATCTTACCAGACCTCTTAGCACTACAGTTTCTGTATTTTTTAATGATTCTTTAGGTTTTGCTATGGCAAGTTACCTCTCTAGAATAGCCCCTGTAGATTCTTTTGATTTTGGATATTATCTTTTAGACCCTTGGTATCCTCAGGATGCGTGGGAAGATTTTCCCTATGACCATCAACCTTTTGATATTTATTGTCCAATGTCAAGTGGAGTGATAAATGCAGAAGGTGAGATTATAAGTGCAGATAGCATAATTTGTAGTGCAGTAAATGATGATAATGGGGATTATTGTGAAGATATAGTATATGAAGTAATACCACATCTTAGGAAGGCTATTTCCCATCGTCCTGATAAGCCTGGCATATTAGTATGGTTATATCCATTTGATGAATATAACGAAGTTGGTTTGAAAGCATCCGATTTATTGGATAACCTATTTTTCTGGGATTGTTTTACTGCATCATGTATAGATAATGGTTTACCCTTAAATACTGTAATTTCTACAACCAATTTTGGTGAGAGTAATTTTGAGATATTGAGAAATTCAATACTGTATACATGTATACCTTTGTATTTCTGGAATTATAGCAAGAAAGTGGAAGATTTCGTAAGGTCGGGTGGAAATGTTATTGTTTATGGCTCTATATTACATACAGATGATAATTTTAGAAGATTTTTAAATTTGAAAGTTGGAGATGAAATAGATAGAGAAATAGAGCTATATAGAATTGTTGGAAAAGAAAACTTTAACCTTTATCATGAATCAGATATTTCTGGAGGACCTATAGTAGAAGAGTTGGCAGACCCTAAAGACCCTTATACTAAAGTTATATATGAGGCTATAAAGGGAGATGTTAGAAAGATATATGCAAGTTTAAGGAGTCTTCCTGAATGGAACGGTGGTAAGATACTCTGGATTAGAGGGACTTTACCTTTTACTTTAGAAGGAGAAAATATATATTTTAAAGACCCCTTACCCGCAAAGATCCTAAGATTCCTTTTAGAATATTTTGGTTACTGTATTAAGCAAATTCCAGAGGAATATAGAAATGGACAGATATTTATTTCAAGGTCTAATAATGCATATATCTTTTCTGGTTATAAGCCAGATACTACTGTTCAAATTTTACTTAGATTTCCTGAAGGTGCTCCTATATTCTTTAATTACGATGTATCCATAAAAGATGGAGGTTCTTTATATTATCTTCCGAAATCCTTTCATGAAGAATGTAGAATCTTTATAAAGCAATCTTTAGGGAAGATAAAGTGTAGACGAACACTTAGACATGAGTTTACCGAAGATGAAATAGAGCTTAATGGGCTGAATAGAGCTGAAATTACTTTCTATCCTCCCGAAGACAAGTTAGAAAATGTTCAAGTAAATCCTAAATACAATTTAGAGGTAGATATGGACAGAAGGAAAATAAGAATAAAGGAAGTAGAAGGGAAAATAATTATAAGTTGGTAGATTAAAATTGTCCTTAAGTACCTAAAATTCTTGATAGATAGTATATTGTTGGTTCTGTAATATGTAGATTATTGAGAAAGGGTTCTGTGTATTTTATATCTCCAAACTCCTTTCCATCAAAATGATGTTGCGCTCCTACATGGTTATTCCAGTCTACCCCTTCTGTAAGAAATCCATATTCCCCATGATGATGTTTTGCTATGGCTCTAAGTATGGTAAGCCCTTTGTTTAGAAATATCTCTTCTTTGGTATCATTATAGGCTTCTAGATAGGCTAAAGATGCTTCAGCATTCTCCCATAGATATGCAGTATCCCACGATTTCTCCATAAATAGTAACCCTTTTGTGGCAACACCATTTCTATCCTCTTTAAGTTCAAACTGAGCTAAACCTGCTAAGGAGTTATTATAAGCAAAATCTCTTATCTTTTCATCGTTAAATAAATTACCAATCTCCTTTAAAACTCTAAAGGCAACAGCATAACTAACATTTTCGTTATCATCGTATGTATCATGATTAATACTTCCATAAAAGCCTTCATTTTTGATGAATATGTCTGTCTTCTCTCTTATTTCTTTAGAGTAGTCTGTTAATTTCCTCTTTGTAAGCTCAGTCATAAGTTGAATTATGTATAATCCGTCTCCACTGTGATCCCATATAGGATCAAACCCTCCTTCTGCTCTCTCTTTATAGATTTTCCCATCTATTGTTATTCTTCTAGGAAACCATCCATTTGGACATATTTCAATTCTAGAAATAATCCATCTTAGTAGATTTTTCCCAAGTTTTAATAATTTCTTCTTCTTTTTTACCTCATCTACAAGATCACTTACAATAAGGAACTGATAGCCTATCTTAGCTAAGGAACCTGGACAGAGCCAATAGTTATTATGTTTAAAATTTAGACAAAATTTATTTTCTGATATATTTCTGTAGGGATATACAAAGCCCGTTTCGTAATTGATAAATCCATCCTCTAAGATATGATCTAAGATAGAAAATGCTATTTCCCTTATTTTTTTATTCTTAGTATAATTTGCAAACAACAGGAGTTCATAACTTCCCCCCACGGCATTTGCTGCCCAACCAGGACCTTCTAAGTTTCCAAAATCATGCCACAACATTGGTTCTCCGTTCTCATCTACAAAACTAGATTTTGCACAGTAATGTCCATTATACTTAGTGAGACAACAATCCAAAACAAATTTAACAGAATCCTTCATACTATCAACTATTGTGTAAGAAAGATCTTCGGGAAGATAAAAATCCATACTTCTTACCTCCAACATTTAAAATCACATCATATAGAATTATAACATTATTTTGAAAGGTCTATGCAATTGTTTAATAAAGAGATTATAATATAACTATAATTGATTTATGGAGGGAGTGTATAGTGCGGCCTAGTAGGAAGTATTTACTTACTCAGATGAGATATGCTCGTTCTGGGATTATAACGGAAGAGATGGAAGTAGTGGCAAATGACGAGGGATTAGAACCTGAATTTGTTAGAAGAGAGGTGGCGGTAGGTAGGTTAGTTATTCCTGCCAATGTAAATCATAGAAATCTTCATCCTGTAGGAATTGGTATATCAGTGAGGTGTAAAGTAAATGCCAATATAGGGAGTTCTCCAGTAGAAGCTAGTGAAGAGATTGAGCTTAATAAATTAGAAACTGCAATAAAGTATGGTGCTGATACTGTAATGGATTTAAGTACCGGAGGAGACCTTAATAGGATAAGAGAAAAGATTATAGAGAAGAGCACTGTTCCTGTTGGAACTGTCCCTATATATCAATTGGCAGAGGAGTTTAATGACATAAAAGATATAAAAGAGGATGATTTTATAGATATTGTTGAGCTTCATGCCAAACAAGGTGTTGATTTTATGACCATCCATGCAGGTATACTTAAGGAACATCTTTCACTTGTAGAAAAAAGAGTAATGGGTATAGTAAGTAGAGGAGGAAGTATACTCGCTTGCTGGATGGCGTATCATAATAAACAGAATCCATATTATGAGAGGTTTGATGATATATTAGAGATAGCTAGAAGATACGATGTTACTCTAAGTCTTGGCGATGGATTAAGGCCAGGATGCCTTGCTGATGCTAACGATTCTGCTCAATTTGCTGAATTAGAGATTTTGGGAGAGCTTACAACAAGGGCTTGGCAGAAAGACGTGCAAGTTATAATAGAGGGGCCTGGACATATCCCAATAGATAAGATTGTTATGAATGTAGAAAAGGCAAGGAGAATATGTAGAGAGGCTCCTTTTTATGTCCTTGGTCCTATAGTAACCGATATTGCTCCTGGTTATGACCATATAACATCAGCTATTGGTGCAGCTATAGCTGGTTGGGCTGGAGCTTCTTTCATCTGTTATGTTACTCCCTCAGAACATCTAGGCCTTCCTACTGTAGAGGATGTTAGAGTTGGGGTTATATCTGCTAGGATCTCTGCCCATGTAGCAGATATAGCTAGAGGTATTAAGAATGCAAGGAATTGGGATGATGAGATGTCTAAGGCAAGGTTCGCCTTTGATTGGGAGAAGCAGTTTAAATTAGCTATAGACCCGGATCGGGCTAGAGAAATTTACAGTAGAGCTATGCCTGGAGAGGCTTATAAAACTAGTGAATTTTGCTCTATGTGTGGGGCAAAATTCTGTGCTATAAGATTAACAAAGAAAGCTCTTGAAAATATATGATAAGAGATAATGTTCAGAAGATAATAAACGAATTACCTCAGAGAGTAGAACTAGTTGCAGTCATAAAGGGGCGCTCTCCTGAAGACATCTTGACTGCGGTAGAGGCTGGAGTAAAGATTCTGGGGGTAAACTATATAAAGGATGTCCGAAATCTATTTCCGTTGCTAGATAAAAAGGTTAGTTGGCATTATATAGGTATAGCCAGTTTAGAAAAGCATGATCTCCTGAGAAGAAAGTATTTAGAAATTTTTGATATGATAGAGACTGTAGATTCTGTAAAATTAGCTGAGGAGCTAGACAAGAGATGTGCCAATATAGGGAAAGTAATGCCAATACTTATAGAGGTGAACATAGCTAAAGAGCCTCAGAAATCTGGTGTAATTCCGGAAGAATTAGAGAACATAATTAGAGAGATCTTGTCTTTTAAATATGTAAGGATTATGGGATTAATGACGATGGGTCCTTTGGCTGACAATCCCGAGAAACTAAGACCCTACTTTAAAGAGATGAAGAGATTATTTAATTATATAGATTCACTTAAGTTACCCAATGTAGAAATGAAGTATCTCTCTATGGGAATGAGTGATTCTTATAAGGTTGCCATTGAGGAAGGGGCAAATATAGTAAGAATAGGGACTAAACTATTTGAATAGTAGCTAAAGTAATTTGTATTTCACAATGGAGGAGGTATACTTTTAAAGATGGGACTGTTAATTTTATTTTCTACTAGTTTCTTGGTGGGTTTCTCTGGAGCATCTGCCCCAGGTCCGCTAATGACTTTGGTTCTAGCCCAGAGTAGTTTAGGTGGATGGAGAAGATCTTTAGAGATTGTTACAGGTCATGCTATTTTAGAGGGAATTTTGATAGTTTTACTTCTTCTTGGATTTCAAGCCTTTCTTAATAACCCTATATTCCTTAGGATATTTAGCTTTATTGGTAGTCTATTTTTGATTTACTCAGGCATAAATCTATTCTTAGATATTGTAAAGAATAAAATCTTCTCTCCTTCAAATACAGATGATCCACCTAAGACAAAAGTCTACTCTCTTAATCCCTCTTTGATTCTTGCAGGAGCTTTGACATCCTTGGCTAATCCTTACTGGCTTTTGTGGTGGCTTACTATAGGAGTTTCTTTTATAGCTCAGGCTAAAATTTATTTAGTTATAGGTATCTTAGCCTTTTATATAGGACACATATTATCAGATTATGTTTGGTATCTTTTTATAGGTTTTATAGGCGGAGCTTTGTCTCTGCCATTCTGGAGGAAGGTTTATAGATATATCCTTATTGTTGCAAGCTTCTTCTTGATTGGTTTTGGAGTATACTTTCTGCGATATGCCTTATTAGGTAGAACTTAAATTAGCTTTTTTATGTCCTATGCCAAAGTATATGTTAACTGAGAACCCATGCTTTTGAGCTAAATTTTGAATTTCCCTTTCTACCTCACTGTAGAAATCATAGTATTTATTGTAATTAAAAAATATTTCTTTCATTTTGGGTAATATTTCTGGATAATATTCCTTTAGGACTTTTTCTATGTCTGTCCACGTTCCACCAATTGTATTGAAACTTTCAGTATGAATCTCACTTATCCCAAGTTTCTTGAACTCTTCGAATAGTTTTTTAGCATCTGTAAAGAATGGGAAGTATGGACCCATCATTACATATACCTTGATATTTTCCCTTTTTAGTTCTTCGATAGCTTTTAATCTCCTGTTAATACTTGGCGAGTTAGGTTCTACAAGACTCTTCCATTTTTCATCTAAGGTGTTGATTGTAAAATTTACATCAATGTTAGAGATTTTCTTTAATAAGTCGATATCTCTTAGGATTAAATCAGACTTAGTTAGGATGCTTATAGGATTGGGTATATTAACTAGCGCTTCTAATATACTTCTTGTAATTCTATATCCTTCCTCTAGAGGTTGATATGGGTCAGTAACTGTTCCTAATAAGCAGTTATGCGCGCATCCTACATAGGGGTTAATAGCCCATCCCCCACCTGGAAAACCACATTTTACTATAGCTGATTTACACAGAATTTCACGAACCTTCATTTCTCTAATTATTATAAAACATTCCATATCAAAGATCGAATGGATAAACCTTATAAATTTGTGATAAAATACTATTATCTTGAATATTTAAAAAGTAGGAGGTGTTTATGGCACTTTTACAGGTCAATTTTTTATCTAAATATCTCATGATGGATACCCAAGTAACAGTAATTATTCCTACTCTACAGTCGAAGGATTTACAGAATCCTTTAGAAGCCGTATATAACAGGGATAAAAAATTTCCAACGCTATATTTGCTACATGGTTTTTTAGGCGACCATACAAACTGGCTTAGATATACTGGTATAGAGAGATATGCAAATGAAAAGGGGATAGCTGTAGTTATGCCTTCTGCTTATAATAGTTTCTACACTGATATGGTTCATGGTATAAGATGCTGGTCTTATATCTCAGAAGAATTGCCTCTGGTTATGCGGTCTCTGTTCCCATTATCAGACAAACGGGAAGATAATTTTGTAGCTGGGTTATCTATGGGTGGTTATGGAGCTATGAAGTGGGCTCTTAGAAGACCAGATTTCTTCAGTGCAGGTGCAAGTCTCTCTGGAGCTTTAGATATTGTTGGTATTGTAGAATCTGCTGAAAGTATATCTAAGCCTTTCCATGAAAACCTCTTTGGAGACTTAACTAAAGTAAAAGGTAGTGAGAATGACCTCTTCTATCTGGCAGAAAAACTTAAGAATGAGAATCTAGAGGCACCTAGGATATACATCGCATGTGGAACTGAAGATCGTCTCTATCCCTCTAATGTGAAATTTAAGGAGCATCTACAGAAGCTTGGATACGAAGTAACTTATGAAGAGGGACCTGGCGGACATGACTGGAATTTCTGGGATAGGTATATTAAGAAAGTCTTAGACTGGTTAAGACCGTATTAAATACTATGAGTCTATAGGGGTTCAACATTCGAACCCCTATAGTTTATTCCTTATACCTAAAACACTCCAGACAGACTATTTTCCCATCTTGAATTCTTCCCTTTGTCTCCATAAAGGATTCTCCACATACCTCGCACTGTAAGCTATTAAAGATTCTTGCCCTTTCAGGTTCTTCTATATCTATCCATTTTATGTCCGCTATATCTTTTTCTTCAGCACTTAAAAGATATTCTATTCTTTCTTGCCTTATCTTGTTAAATCTCTCTTTCTCTTCTTCGGTAGCGGTCTTTTCAAAGACCTTCTTGCGTAGTTCTCCTTCTTCTTCATTTCTCGGCATGGGTTTCATATATACTCTTAAAGCTTTATCATAGCCTCTTTTTATAAAAATAAAGACCTGCTTACCATAATTTCTTATAATAAGATTACCTTTTCCTATAGAGCATCCAGTAATTATTTGCACCGCATCTACCCCGCAAGCATCATTCTCTACTATAGCTACTACCTCTTCATCCTGAGACCTCTTTATGTTTAACTTTTCCATGGCAATTATACTCGCTCTTACTCCATAGGCTAACCCAGGACAGCTATGCCCATGAAATTTAACAGATTCTTCCCATAGCTCTTTCATACTCATAGATATCGCCTCCTAATTCTAAACTTTTATATTCTTCTAAGATTCCATTATTAAGAATCAGTATCCTATCACTCACTTTTTTAGCAAGTGCTATGTCGTGAAGGATAAATATTATAGAAAGACCAAGATTCTCCTGAATATCAAGTAATAACCTCATTATCTTTGCCTGAATACTAACATCTAAGAATGATGTAATCTCGTCTGCTATAAGTATCTTTGGCTTTAAGATTATAGCCCTTGCTATAGCAACCCTCTGCAGTTCTCCTCCACTAAGTTGATATGGATGGAGCCTTAGAAATTCCTCACTATATGGCAATTGAACTTGTTTGAGGACACTCTTTACTAAGTTTATGTAAGAATCTTTATCTCTTATTTTCTGAATATATAGAGGCTCTGATATTATCTCATATATATTTAATCTTGGATTTATACTTTCAAATGGGTCCTGAAATACCATCTGGATATCTCTGTAAAAGGATATATCTCTTTTTGTTATTCTTTTATTAAATAGAAAAATCTCTCCGCTATCTGGCTCAGTAAGACCCATTATACATCTTGCTATAGTGCTCTTGCCAGAACCTGTCTTACCTAAGATGGTAATACTTTCTCCGCTGTATAGAGAAAAGGTAATATCCTTTAATACCTTTTTATCAGAGAAACTCTTACTTAGAGATTTTACTTCTAGTATTTTTTCAATTCCACCTTTATGACAGGCTATCTTCCTGTTACCTGTCTCATTAAGTTTAGGTGTCTCTTTTTCGCATAGGTCAATCTTTTGGACACATCTGTTAGAGAATGGACAACCCATCTCTTTATATTCAAATACTCCAGGAATTCCTTGTAAATCCTTTCCTTTATTCAGAAGCGGAGAAGCTCTCAAAAGTCCTCTTGTATAGGGATGCCTTGGGTTTTCTATAACCATTTTCGTTTCTCCATATTCTATAATTCTTCCTCCATAAAGGATGGCAACCTTATCTGAGAGTTCGTAAGCCAACTTCAAATCGTGGGTATTTATAATAACTGTCTTGTCTATTAAGATATCTTTCAATATTTCAGTAACTTCATCTCTTGCCTCTCCATCAAGACTCGATGTTGGTTCGTCTAATATTATTATCTCGGGAGAATTTACTAAAGCCATAGCTATTATTATCTTCCTCTTCTCTCCACCGCTAAGTTGAGAAGGGAAGCGTTCTAGATAAGATTCATTTAGTCCTAAGAGATTTATAAGATTGACCACCTCTAAATATGCCTCTTCTAGGTTTTTATTGCTCTTTTCTACAATGACTTCTGTCAACTGTTCTCTTATTCTTAATGCAGGATTCAATGCATCTAGATTTTGGAATGCTATACTAATTTTACGCCATCTTAGTTCTTTAAGAGCTCTCTCATCGAGTTTGGTGATTTCAAGTCCATCTATATCTATTCTTCCTTTTATATTTCCTCTGCATAACCCTAACAGGGTAAAAGCCAAAGTGGTTTTCCCAGCTCCAGATTCTCCTATAACAGCTAATTTTTCACCCCTCTGTAAAGAGAGGTATATATCTTTTAAGACTTTCTTATCAGAATAACTTACATTAAGCCCTATTATCTCTATCAACGTTAAACCTCCTGTCGATTTTCCCTTCTATATAAATCCCTATAGAGCTCAATGTTACTAAGATACCGACAAGTCCTAAAAGAGGGGGTAAGAGACACCACCTCCATACTTCTAAATATAGAAAGTTTAGCGAATTATTAATTAACTTTCCAAGACTTATAATTTCTGGGTTTGTTATACCTAAAAAACTTAGGCTCGACTCTAAAAATATTACTCTCCTTGTTGTTTGTATGGCAATAACTAAAAGTAAAGGGAAAACTTCTCTAAAGATGTGTTTACGTAAGATATAAGGCCCACTCCCACCGAAGGATTTGACCGCATTTATATAATCTTTATTTACTATCCTCTTTGTATGACTCCAGATTAGTTTTGTTCCTTGAGCCCAGCCAAATAGAATTAGAACAAAGGAAAACCAAAAAAGGCTAGGTTTTATATATATTGAGATAGCCATTATTAGAATATTAGAAGGTAGGACTATAAATATATCTATAACTCTTAATAAAAGACGCTCTAAGCTCTTACCATAAAGAGCCATTAAAGACCCTAAGATAAGAGCTATAAGATTTGTTCCTAGAACTACTAGGATAGATAGTATTATTGAATTTATAACTCCTCCTAATACTAGAAATAATACATCCTGTCCAGCCTCATTTGTTCCAAGTAGATGTATATTTGATGGTCTCATAAATATCTCATCCCTTTGAATTGTAGAATAGGTGATAGGTAATCCAATCAAGTACTTCCTCCTGTAAAAGAGAGTTCAGTTATCATATTTATTGATACTATGATAATGGATATAAGCAATATGCACGCCTGGACAAATGCATAATCCCTGTGGACTATTGAGTTATACAATACTGTTCCTATACCAGGGTAGGAAAATACTATTTCTATGAATATAGCTCCAAAGAGAAGATGGGATAACCTTAAGAGAAACCTTGTAATGACTGGATAGATAATGTTCTTGCCTATATGAACATACTTTATTCTGCTTTCATTTTTTAATTTAGCCTTTGCGGTTTCTATAAACCTCTCTTTTACTATTGATACCGCCAGATTTCTTGTTGTTATATAGCTATTTGGGAAATCAACACATATAAGAGACAGAGAAGGTAGCAGGAATGCCTTAAATCCTGATGGAGAGAGTGAGAATGATACTGGAAGTATTTTAAAGTTAATAGCAAAAACTATTAAAAGTATAATTCCTACTAGAAATTCAGGAAGACTGCCCATTGCAACCATAATGATAAAAGACACTTTATCTAGACGGCTTCCTACGATATAACTAGCGTTTAATCCTAGTAAAAAGCCTAGGAGAGATGAGATTGAGAGAGAAACACTTATAAGTGTCAATGTCCAAGGAAAACTCCTTTTGAGAATGTTTAATATATAATCTCTGTAATAGTAAGAATAGCCTAGGTCTCCCCTAAAAATATCTTTTAGGAATATAAGAAATTGTATCCATATTGGCTTATCTAATCCCATCCTCTCCTTAACCTGTATTATCAATTCTTCACTCATATTGGCTATAGCCTCTTCACCAAATATAGCGCTTATAGGGTCTCCAGGTAATAATCTTGGTAGACTAAAACTTAATAAAAGGATTATAAAGACTGTTGTTAAATATTCATAAAGCTTCTTCATCTTTTTATATCAACAAATGCTAACTTATTTATGGGAATCGGTACCCCGTTTCCAAGTCCTCCTTTTACATAGTATAACTCTATCTTATCGTTAAAGCACCAGTATGAATCGGGATAGTATAATGTTAAGGTTGGTATCTCTTCTGCATATATTCTCTGTATCTCGGCTATAAGTTTTTTACGTAAATTTTCATCTAGAGTAAACCTTTGTTTGGTAAGCAATTCTACTAATCTTTTATTGGTGTAATATCTACTAGAATTGAATCCTCTTCCTAGTATAATCCTATAGAGTATGTCAGGGTCTCCTCCAAGTCCCCCATGCCCTGAAATAGCTATATCAAACTTCCAATTATTTATTAACGCATCTACTGTTTTTTGTTCCATACTCTTTAATACTATCTTTAGCCCTATTTTACTCAAATCTTCTTTTATAAGCTGTGCACATTGGTCAAAGTTCTGAGCATATATAATAGTTATCTCCTTTTG
Source organism: bacterium (assembly GCA_026418035.1). GTDB lineage: Bacteria > DUMJ01 > DUMJ01 > DUMJ01 > DUMJ01 > DUMJ01. The sequence goes on along the minus strand of JAOACC010000158.1, from coordinate 9,964 downwards.
AGGGTTTATGTTTGTTAACAGTTCTTTTGCCTTTTCTATATTTTGTTTATACTGTTCTATCTCCTTTATATGGTAAGGATTGTCAGGGGACAATATCCCAGGGCTGCCTAACATTCCATTACCTCTTAGAGCTATTTTCACTATTCTTTCTCTGTCTATGGCATAAGCTACAGCTTTTCTAAAATTTACATCTGAGAATGGATATCTTTTATGGTTAAATACAAGTTTAGCATTCCAATCATATGTAGACTTTATGATATTAAGTCCTTTATCCTTAAGGATTCCAACCATCTCTGGGGTTATCCCTACCGCATCAAGTTGTCCACTTGTAAGCAGGCTAGGTATAATTTGATTATTTACCTTCACAAATTTTAATTGGTCAACTTTTATAGACCCTAAATAGTAATCCTTATTTGCCTCAAATACATATAGTCCGCTTGCCTTATCGTAAGCTTTCAGTTTAAATGGGCCTGTCCCTATGGCACATTTGGTATCTGTAAATTCTATTGGATTCTGTATATCTTTGTAGATATGCTTAGGTATAATTGGTATTGTACCAGCTATATTAGCTAAGAATGGTGCATAAGGATAACTAAGATATATCTTGACTCTATTTTGCCCTATCTTTTCTACCTTCTTCACTATAGAGCCGGTATCAGAAAATTGATAAGGATACTTCTTATAGTATTCAAATGAGAATACTATATCATCTGGAGTAAACAAGGCTCCATCGTGCCATCTTATATTGTCCCTAAGGGTAAAGACATAAGCATTACTCTTTTTATCATATGACCAGTCCTTAGCAAGAAGCCCAGTAAGACCATCTTTGCTTTTCCAGATAAGGGAGTCAAACACAAGACTCATCCTTACATACCCAGGACCTCTACTGTAGTGAAGATATGGGGTTGGCATTCCCCAGTCACCTGTAGTGTCTCCTATTGTATAGACTGTTTCTCCTAAAGCAATACTTTGAACTAGTAAAATAAATCCACAAATCAGAGCCACTAAAAACCTTTTCAATTCTAAACACCTCCTCAAAAACTAAGGACCACAAAAGCACAGCTACTTCATATAGCCTGCCTTCGTGGCCCTTATATTCTAGATTTTGTTATTCTTATTTGGTTTAAGCCTTCGTGGCTCTTATCTAGGGATAGATTATACAACATCCCTATCTAGATAGTCAAATTACTCCCTAAACCTTGGCTTGAGATAGGTGTTGGCAGTGAACGTTTCGCTCAAGCACTTGGAATTGAAGTAGGAGTAGACCCTTCTACTAAACTTATAGAGATTGCCAAAAGTCGAGGTATAGAGGTCTATCAAGTTAAAGGAGAATCTTATGGACTTTCTAGGTATGCAGGTTTCACTGTAATATTATGGAGTAAGGTTCACTTATAAAGTGAATCATGTTAAAATATCTCAAAATTGTATAGAGGGAATAGACGTGCTTTATTTAATAACTATTGTCATATGTATATTCATTGCAATATTAATCAATAAAGGTATTAAAGGTATTGAGAAAAAGGCATTTAGAGGATTTCCGCTTATTATTATAGGCTTTACACTACAGATAGTTATTTTTAGTGAAAGATTCTTTAATTCAGATTATAGGTATTTGACTCCACATATCTATGTAATATCTCTTCTTATGTTGTTTAGTGTGATATTACTAAATTTGAAATATAGAGGGATGAAAATCGCTCTTCTAGGTTTCCTCTCTAATCTTATAGTTATAATTGCCAATGGTGGATATATGCCACAAGATATTAGTAAACTTCAGATGATGGGGAAATTTGATAAGGTTGAAATGCTTAGTAAGTTTGGAAAATACTACAATGGTATAGTGATGTCAGAGAAAACAAGACTTAACTTCCTCGGTGATATTATTGCACCAACCTTTTTAAAGCCTTATGCAAGTGTCCATAGTATTGGAGATGTTATCTTGCTTATAGGCTTGTGTTATTTTATTTTTGAGTTTTTAAGAAGAGAGTTATAGGAAATTGACTGTTATGGTATTATATGATTAGGCGATGGAGCTCGCCTAATTGCCTTAAATGGGCTGATAGCTCCTACAGGACATCTGTTCTGTAGGAGCTTTTTTTATTAAATTAACATTAATAGAGGGGTAAGTATGAATATAAAGAGCAATACCTATTATGAATTGTTAGATGCTATGAAAGAGAGAGGTTGTCCAGTATGTCTTTTATTAGAGACGTACACTGATAAATATATAGATAATCTTTTATATGAAAGTGTAAACGATACTAATCTTAGGGGAAGGTTAATAGATTCTGGTGGATTCTGTAAAGAACATTCTAAAAAATTACTCAGATTTGGATATAGAGGATATGCTTTAGGTATCTCTATCATATATAAAGACCTTATGGACGCATATTATAAGACTCTAAATACACAAGGAACATTATCTTCCAATAGGAAGTGTCTTATATGTGAGGTGTTAGAAGATGTAGAAGGGCGAATATTAGAAGAATTAGTAAAGAACATAAAAGAGCGTAATTTTTATCAGATTTATAGAGATTCTGAGGGACTTTGTATGTTTCATCTTTCTAAAGTCTTGACACTTTCTAAAGATAGAGAGATTAGCGAAATCTTTTTAGAGTTAACTGCTTTAAAACTTAAAGAGCTTTCGAGTCAACTTTCAGAATTCATAAGAAAACAAGATTATAGATTTAGAGAAGAACCAATTGGAATAGAGGCAGATAGCTGGATAAGGGCTATTGAAATCTTAAGACTAAAATAGGAGGGAATAACTTTGAGCGAACTAGTCGCAGTTGGTATCGGAGGTTTTTTGGGTGCAGTAATGAGGTATGTAGTGTCTCAGTGGATTAAGTTGAATTTTGGAGGGAAATTCCCATTTGTGAGTCTTGTAGTAAATGTAACTGGCTGTTTTTTGGCAGGAGCATTTCTAACACTATTTAGTAAAAAGCTAGATATACCTGATATAACTAAAACTATTATTATGGTTGGCTTTTTGGGGGCATTTACTACATTCTCTACCTTTGGGGTAGAGACTATTAGTTATTTTAAATCTGGAAAATATCTCTTGGCTTTTAATAATATAATTCTTAACCTTTTGCTATCTTTAGGAGCTATTGAGTTTGGTGCTAGAATAGTAAAGTAGAATGGATAGAATTTAGGAGGGATGTAAATGCGTATAGGAAGCTCTAGTTATTCTTTTAAAAGATTTAACTATGGAAGACCAGAAGAGGCTAATCTTACTTTAGAGGATATGTTTTCATTAGCTTATAAGTATGGGCTTGATGGTTTAGAGCTTTTGGCTGTTCAGTTTACTTCGGATACTGATGAGTATGTATCAAAGATTAAGCAATTAGCGGTTTCTAACTCACAAGATATCTATGCTCTTTCTGTTCATAACAACTTTGTAAATCCAGATCCAGAGGTAAGAAAGTCAGAAGTAGAAAAGGTCAAGAAATGGATAGTTATAGCGTCTAAGCTGGGAGCTCCTATTATAAGAGTTTTTGGAGGTAGATGGGGAACAATTAAAGATTTTATAGAACTTATGGCTTTAGATGGTAAAGAACCGCCTTTACCTGGATATTCATATGAGCAAGGGGTGGAATGGAATATAGAATGCTTTAAAGAATGCACAGAGTTTGCTAGCCAGTATGGCATTGTTCTAGCTGTGGAAAATCACTGGGGGCTTACTTATTCTGCTAAGGGTGTATTAGATATAGTAAATGGTGTCGACAGTAAGTGGTTAAGGGTCTGTTTAGATTGTGGAAACTTTAGAGAGAATACCTATGAACAGTTATCTGCCCTTGTTCCATATACTGTCCTTGTCCATGCAAAGACTTATTGGGGTGGTGGAATCTTCTATGATTTTAACCTTAATCCCGACTATGTAAAGATAGTTAGAATGCTTAAGAATGTTGGTTATAGTGGCTATCTCTCTATAGAGTTTGAGGGTAAGGCTTCTTCGGAAGAGGGTATCTTAGCTAGTATTCAGTTATTAAATCAGGCAATTAAACTGTCTTAGGAAGAAGAGGGGCTCTATATGCAATTTGGAGCCCCTCTTGAACATATATTTTCGCATTTAAGACAATCTATACATTCTATCTTGTTAGTTATTAATTCTCTCTTTGTTTTCTGTAGCTTCTATTGAACGTATCTCTTTGCATCTTTGATAATTTACTCATTTATTTTTTATACCAACGGGATGAAAATGGAGTCATAGTCAAATATAAAATTCTGAAAGATTCCTATAATCCTTGATGGATAAGTTATAATAGGAGATATAATTTTTACTAACAGAGGTTGTGATGGATGTAAGAGATAATGTAAAGTCAAAGCTTGATTTACTTATTTCTATCTTTACTGTATTTTTTAAGATAGGTGCATTTACTTGGGGGGGAGGTTATGCAATGCTCCCTCTTATAAAGAATGAAGTGGTGGAAAAGAAGGGTTGGATTTCTTCGGAAGACTTTATAGATGGAATAGCTGTATCTCAAAGCCTTCCTGGACCAATCGCAATAAATATTGCTACCTATGTTGGGCATAAACTCTGTGGTAAGCTTGGTTCATTAATGGCTTTGGCTGGGGCTATACTTCCCTCTTTTATCTCGATATTAATTATAGCTATGTTCTTCTTGAGATTCAGAGATCTTAAGCTGGTTCAGAATTTCTTTAAAGGGGCAAATCCTGCTATAGTTGCTCTTATTGCAAGTGCAGTAATAGATATAGGTAAGAGTGCTTTGAAAAGATATAGGGAACTCATAATAACTATGGTTTTATTCCTTTTACTTGTATATTTTAAGATCCATCCTATATTGGCGATATTGATATCAGCAATCTTGGGGATAATTCTAGGAGAGAAGAGATGATTTTATTTAGACTCTTTTTAGCCTTTGCTCAAATAGGACTCTTTGCGTTTGGTGGGGGATATGCGATATTGCCTCTTATAGAGAAGGAAGTAGTTAATAACTTACACTGGCTTACTCACAAAGAGTTTTTGGAGGTAGTTACTATCTCACAGCTTACCCCAGGACCCATAGCTATTAATGCTGCTACTTTTGTTGGTTACAAAGTTGGTGGAGTTATAGGTTCTGCTATCGCTACCATCTCAGTATGTCTTCCTCCAGTAATGCTTGTTCTTATTGTGGTCAGGTTTCTAAAGAAATTTGAGACAAATATATGGGTTAATAATGTTATAAAGGGATTGAGACCTGCAGTTGTTGCTTTAATTGCTTCTGCTGCTTATTCTCTAGTAAAAGGTGGAGGGATTACTGAAATAAAAGGGTTGATTATAGCTATAATAAGCTTTATTATCTTAAGAACCAAGAAATTGGATCCAATTTTAGTGCTTATACTGGCTGGAATAGTAGGAATAGTTATATATTCATAGAAATTTATCTTTTGGAGGTGGTAGATTTTATGAAGACAATTTTCAAGGTTAATAATCAATCATTTTTCCCCTTGGGTGGACAGGTTCATAATTCTAGTGCCTATAGTATAAGAGACTTAGAAATAGCTTGGAAAGCATTGGAAGCGATAAATGCCAATACTGTTGAGATTCCAGTGTATTGGGAGCTTATAGAACCTGAAGAGGGGCATTTTAACTTTTCTATAGTAGATCAGATAATAGAAGAAACTCAAAAGCATAATCTAAAATTGATATTTCTTTGGTTTGGGACCTGGAAGAATGGAACTATGAAGTATACCCCATCTTGGGTAAAGAATAATCCTAAGAGATTTAAGAGAGTGATTACTAGAGAAGAAATACCTATCTCAGTACTTTCATCTCATTGTGAGGATAACCTAAATGCTGATATAAAAGCATTCTCTGCGTTATTAAAGCATATAAAAGAGGTAGATGAACAGAATAGAACAGTAATTGCAATTCAAGTGGAAAATGAACCTGGCATTATGGGCGGAGCAAAGAGAGATTACAGCGAGGTAGCAGAGAGAGAATTTCAAAGCTTAGTACCTAGAGACATAATCGAAGCTATGATAGATAATTCTAGTAGCATAGTTTACAGTATATGGAAAGAGAATGGTTCTAAAGATAATGGCTCCTGGCAGGACCTTTTTGGGTACAATGCGGAAGAATTCTTTACCGCTTGGAGTATAGGTAAATATATAGATAGAATAGCAGAGGAAGGAAAGAAACTCTATGATATCCCTATGTATGTAAATGTCTGGTTAGCTACTGATTGGGATATCCCTGGAATAAATTATCCCTCTGGAGGAGCAGTTCCTAAGGTATTAGATATATGGAAGTGGACTGCAAAGAATATAGACCTTATTGCCCCAGATATTTATGTACGTAATCAAAAGGGTTACTGTGATTTTTGTAACCTTTATAATCGAGAAGATAATCTACTTTTCATTCCAGAGTCATCTGTAGATGAAAGTAATTCGCTTAATATGTTTCGAGCAATCGCTGATTACAATGCTATTGGATTTCATATCTTTGGCATAGAAAGCATCTTAGATGAGAATGGTCTAGTAAAACCTCTGGCTAAGCCTATAGTAAGTAGCTTTAAAGCATTATCTTCTGCAATACCTCTCATTGTTAAGTATCATAATACCGGCAAGATTCATTCTGTTATTCAGGAAGAATATATGACTGAGCAGAGGATAGATTTGGGGAAATACGTTGGTTTTGTCAGATTTTTTCAACTAGACCCATATACTCACCAGGTTGACCCTAATGTAGGATTTTTAGACTTCCGTTATAGAGAAAAGGTAATGGAAGAAAGAGGTAGAGGCTTAATAGTTCAGGCCGGAGAAAGAGAATTCTATATATTAGGTGGTGGCTTTAGAGTTTTATTGCATAGAAAGGATATGATTAGAGGTCCACTTTCAGTTTCTTACAGTAGTGATTTTATAAAACCAAGAGATATAAATTATATCTCAGTAGAGGAGGGTTACTTTGATAGTAATGGTAATTGGATTACAACTAAAAAAAGAAATGGAGATGAGAGTGACTTTGGGATATGGGTTCATCCTGATATAGGGGTAGTAAAAGTTGTCTTAGTGGAAGAATAGATTTTTGTGATATTATGAGGGAGATATGAGTAGGATAAAAGATATACGGTTTATTCTTAAGAAATACACTTATAAGAGACCTTTCTGTATAGCATATGGTTTTGTTACAGAGACTGAAAATATAGAGATAGAGGTTATTACCGAAAGTGGGATTGTAGGATACGGGGAATCGGCACCATCATTTAGGATAAACGGAGAGACCCCAGAGATGATATTGGCTTTAGAATCAAAAGTTAAAGATATGATTTTAGATAAAGAAATTAGGCATTATCGAGAGATATTCAATATAACAGATAAACTACTCTCTTCTCCTAGCCTTAAGGCAGGAGTGCAGTTTGCTGTAATTGATGCATTATGTAAAGAATGTGAAATTGATGCATGGGAATTCTTTGGCGGAGTAAAGAATGAGATAGAAACAGATAGAACCGTTTCTGTTCGATCTATAGAGGATAGGATTGAAGAAGCGATTGAGATATATAAGGAAGGTTTTAGGATTATAAAGATAAAGGTAGGAGAAGACCTAAATAAAGATCTAGAAGCAGTTTATGAGATTTGCAGAAACACCGAGGGTTGTAGATATATAGTAGATGCTAATGAAAACTATACACTAAAAGATGCTGTTTATTTTGTAAAGAAGCTCTACTCTAATGGAATAGATATATCGGTTTTTGAACAACCAGTCAGTAGATATGACATAGAAGGTCTTAAATATGTTAGATTTAATTCCCCTTTTCCTATTTGTGCTGATGAATCATTGAAAACTAAATACAACGCCTTAAAACTAATCAAAGAAGAGGCGGTTGATATGTTTAATATAAAGCTTATGAAAAGTGGTATATCAGATGCAATAGCTATAGTTGAGCTAGCTAAGACAGCTAATATAAAATTGATGATAGGATGCGTAAGTGAGTCTAGTATAGGTATTAATCAGAGTGTTCAGTTTGCTTGTGGAATAGGATGTTTTGACTTCTGCGACCTTGACTCTCACCTTATGCTTGAGGAAAGTGACTTTAGAGGTTCTTTTAGGCAAGTTGGCAGTAAGATCCTTGTAGGGTAGCTTATTACTTGTATAAGATTGTTTTTTTGACATTTTATTGCCTAGTGATATAATGTAATTGAAGTTATATACGAGGAGGTGAGAAAGAGAGCACATATAAAATAACTTTGATCTATCTTAAAGCTGGGCGACTTTTAAATAGCTATTCAAGTAATTTTCTTTTCAAGGTACCCTTTCTAATAGTTTGATATAATTTTAATCCATTAACTCGCTATTAAAAGTCTATGTTTTAGATTTTGCTTTAAAAATTATGTCGGAGGTGGAAGGATGAAAGCTTTAGTTTGGAAGTTTCTTGCTTTAGTATTAGTTATTTTTATTATGGGACAGGTGGGTGGAAGTTGCCAGAATTGTATAGAACTATTAGTTGTTATCACTAATCCTGCTAGTGGTTCTACTGTGAGTGATATGGTTGAGCTAGAGGCTAGTATAGTTGGCTCTTTGGCTTCGAGTGTAACAAGGGTAGAATTTACTATAACTGGTGGACCTTATGCTCCTTGTATTTTCACTGCTTATCCTCCATCTTTCTCTACCGAGTGGGATACCACTACTTTTGCTAATGGTACCTATTCTATAAAGGCAAAGGCCTATGCCTCTGGCGGAAAAACTGCGGAGTCTATGGCTGTAACAGTCAAAGTTAATAATGATATCAAGTGGACATTTATGGTGTATATGAATGGAGATAATAATCTAGAAAGTGCAGCATTAGGTGACTTAGACGAGATGAAATCTGTTGGCTCTACTAATAAGCTGAATATCATAGTTCAATTAGACAAGTATAACGAATCTGGATGCTGGAGATACAAGGTTAATCAAGGAAGTTTGACAACTTTACAGACCCTTGGTGAACAAGACTTTGGTGACCCTAATGTTCTTCTTAGCTTTGTGGAGTGGGCTATGACTAATTACCCTGCAAGCAGATATGTCTTAGTTATTTGGGATCATGGAGGTGGTTGGAGAAGAAAGGTAGGAGAAGCTGTAAAAGGGATCTCTTATGATGATCATGGGGGGTCTATAAATACTGTGGAACTAGGTAATGTCTTTGACTCTATAGATAGGCCAATTCATATTATAGGAATGGATGCCTGTCTCATGCAGATGGAAGAAGTAGCTCATCAGATAATGTATGAAGGTTATTATCTTGTTACCTCCCAAGAAACTGAACCTGGGGATGGTTGGCCCTATGATGCAATACTCCAGGAATTAAAGAACAACCCTAACATGGCTATATCTCAGCTACCTACAATAATAGTAAACAAATATATGGATTCTTATCCCGGTGGAGGCGTTACACAGTCTTCTAGGATTTTATACTCCAGAGAAGTGGCTTATAAAGCAAATGACTTAGCTCATGCTATTAGAAACAATTCAAGTGTTTGGGGAACAGTAAAAGAAATAATAAGTAGCACTCAACATTACTACTATTCAGATTATAAGGACCTTTATGACTTTGCTAAAAGACTAAAAGATAATGCTTCTATGCCTACCTCTATAAAGAATGCAGCTCAGGCAGTAATGAATGCAGTAGTTAACGTTATAACTGCAGAGGGGCATAGTGGAACAAATTTGGCTAACTCGCATGGTATTTCTATATGGTTACCAACATCCACTGCTGACTTGGCCAACTATCGTAATCTAGATTTTGCTCACGATACAGAGTGGGATGAAATGATAGATGACTTATACTAAAGGATAATTTGCTATAATGTCTGGCAGAGATTAAAGAAGGGCTCTGTAAACTTTAGTGCGGGATAAAACGAAGGGAAAGTACCTCCAGCTTTATGGAAGGCATTTCCCCTTCATGCTTTGTTAAGAGGAGATGTTTAGAGATGAAAGTAAAATATTAGGTAGGTGGCTTTTAGTATTTCTATTAAGAAACTTCTG
>JAOACC010000147.1 GCA_026418035.1 bacterium | reverse complement strand
TTAATCCCCCTGCCATCTCTATGATGTCTTTTAGCCTATCCCCTTCTACTATCTCATACTCCCCTGGATTCCTTACCTCTCCTAGTACCTTTACACTCTCTCTCATTACCGGTACGTATTTTACATCTCCTGCTTCAAGATAGGGGTTTTGAGATATATCTCCTTTTTTATAAAATCTATATAAATCTACAGTCAAAATTTTCTTTTTATTATCTTTTACTCTTGTTATCTGTATCCGTCTATATGAACCATTGGGTAATATTCCTCCTGCTAGATTGATAGCTTCCTGAAGTCTAGTTAAAGCCTTCACAGTAACTGTCCCTGGATTAGAAACTGCACCTGTTATAAAAACCTTAAAAGTTCTTGGTGATAAGAGGGCTAGGGAAATTTGAACATTTTTATAATATCTTGGAATCAATTCCCCTAACTTTTTCTTTAAAGACTTTATCGATAAACCAGAACAGTAAACAGGACCTATTTCTGGAATAATAACATTACCATCTGCAGTTATCACTAGCTCATAAGAAACATTTATAACTTTACCTTTTACAGAGAGAAGTAGTTTATCTCCTGGACCAAGAACATAATCCTCTGTTATAGGCTCTTCTAATGCTTCTAATTGAAAAGAGACTATATTTGAAGGATTCAGAGTTTGAGAACTCACAATAAACGCAGGGAAAACAAAAAACAACAAAATACAAAAAATTAAAAACCTAGCCCTCATAGTATACAAATTCCTCCATGACTAAAATCTCAATATTACTAACCAGAATATTTTCTCCTAATTTCAAATAACTCTGCTCTAAAATCAGCTTTTTTTAATGGATTAATAACATTATCGATAAGTTTATTTATGAGAGGACTTATATCATCAACAGTCAGATTAGAAGCATCTCGTCCTATGCTACTTAAAGATGATTGTAAAACACTATCAGTTCTATCCCCTAAATATTTCTGACAAACGGCTTTTAAATCTAATAAAATCTGAGCAGAATCAACTTTCTTAGATTCTCTTCTTCCAAAAAGAGGCACAGGTATCCCTCCTTTCCCGAGGATTAAGTTCCCCTATAAATGAAGTATAATATAGCTACTATTACCAGAATCCATAGCCACCAATTTCTAGCAAAGCCAGCCTTTCCTCCCTCTTGATGATAAGCTTTCTTTAGTTCTTCAACTGCCATATCTATTCTGCCTGTTAAACGATAAAGATGAGCGAGGTTAGTTCTAGCACTAGAAAAATTTGGATCTATTTCAAGAGCCTTTTTATACCAGATCAGAGCTTCTTCGTATTTCCCAGCCTCAGTACATAAATTACCTATATTACTATAAGGGGGAGCAAACTTAGGATTTATTTCTATAGCCCTTATAAAACACTCTCTAGCCTTGTTAAGCTTACCGTCATTAACAAATGCAACTCCTAACTTATTTATAGCATAGTAATCTTCTGGATGGATAATAAGATACCGCTCTAATATCTTTATAGCTTCTAAAATCTCACCTTTATATAACTTCTCTTCAGCCTGCTTTATCTCAGGGGCTCTCTCCTCCATTATCTACACTACCTGATTTTTAACTTTAAAAATTTACGTTTTCCTACCTGTAAAATTATATCCGGTTTCAATTTGATCTTAACTTCTGGATCCTCTACTATAGAACCATCTACCCTAACTCCTCTCTGCCTTATAAGTCTTCTAGCCTCACTCTTTGAAGACACTAAACCAGTATTAAGTAAGACATCTGCTAATAAAACCTCTCCATTTAAATAAGAAGAATCTAGATAAAATTCAGGGATTTCTTTTGGTAATTCTCTCTGGGAAAATATACGATTAAACTCATCTCTACAGTCTATAGCCTTCTCTCTACTATAAAAGGTAGCAACAATCTCCATAGCAAGAATTTCCTTAACAATCTTAGGATTAAGTCCTTCTTGCATCTCTCTTTCCCATCGACTTATTTCCATATCTGAAAAGTCAGTAAGTAGGGTAAGATATTTAATAATGAGATGGTCCGGAATAGACATAAGCTTTCCATACATCTCCTGTGGAGGATCTTCAAGGGCTACATAATTGCCATAGCTCTTACTCATCTTTACTACGCCATCAATACCTTCTATCAAAGGCCAAGTGAAAACTATCTGAGGTCTTTGACCATATATCGGTTGTATCTCTCTACCTACTAATAAATTAAATGTTTGATCTGTTCCTCCTGTCTCTATATCAGCACTTATAGCCACAGAATCATAAGCCTGAAAAAGAGGATATAAAAATTCATGAATACTAATAGGACGATTTTCACTAAATCTCTTCTGAAAGTCATCTCTCTCTAACATCCTAGCAACTGTATAGTGACTAGTAAGCTTTATAATATCAATAGAAGAAAGTTTACCAAGCCATTCACTGTTAAACCTAAGTTCTGTCTTCTCCCTATCTAATACTTTAAAGACCTGCTTAGTGTAAGTCTCAGCGTTAGCTTTTACCTCTTCTTCAGACAATGGCTTTCTAGTCTCAGAACGTCCCGAAGGATCTCCTATTCTTGCAGTGAAATCTCCTATAACAAAAACTATAGTATGGCCAAATTCCTGAAATTCTCTAAGTTTTCTTAAACCCACATAGTGCCCCAAATGTAAATCTGGAGCAGTGGGATCAACCCCCAACTTTACTCTAAGAGGCTTATTTAACCTCTCTGATTCTTCTAACCTCTCCTTCAACTCTTCAATTGATATTACCTGTACTGTATTTCTCAATAGTTTTTCCAAGATATCTTTATACATTTAACTCCTTTAAAACTCCTGTAACCATATATATTACTCTCTCCCCCACATTAGTAGCATGATCAGCAACTCTCTCTAAGAATCTCGCAACAAAGATAAGATATAAAGCTCTAACTACAGCCTTTGGATCTTCCATCATATAAGTCAAGAGCTCTCTAAATACTTGATTATATAAAGCATCAACCAAATCATCCCTCTCACACATTTCTCTAGCTAATTCGATATCTTCAGTTACAAATGATTTCAAAGCATCATCTAGCATAGATAAAGAAAGCTCACACATTCTTGGAATATCTATATAAGGCTTTAGAGGAGGTTGATCTGCTAAAATCTTAACTATCTTTGCTATATCTACAGCATGGTCTGCTATACGTTCTAAATCGGTTATCGTCTTTAAGATTGTTCCTATAGTTCTTAAATCCCTAGCCATAGGCTGCTGTCTAGCTATGAGTTCCATACATTTCATCTCTATATCAAGGTCCATCTTATCTATTACATCATCTCCAGCTATGACTTCTTCAGCAAGACTTGTGTCCCTATTTATAAGAGCCTTTATCGATTTATCAACAGCCTCTCTAGCTAAAGTTCCCATTCTTAAAAGATCTGCTCTTAAATTTCTTAGTTCATCATCAAATATATGTCTAGGATTTATCATAAACTAATTTCTCCCTTTTTAACCATACCTACCAGTTATGTAACCCTCGGTCCTAGAATCTTTTGGCATTGTAAATATCTCCGAGGTCTTTCCGTATTCTATAAGCATACCAGCCCTATTCTCATCTGTCAAGAAAAACGCAGTAAAATCAGAAACCCTTGCTGCCTGTTGCATATTGTGTGTCACTATTACTATAGTATACTCTTCCTTTAATTCTCTCATCAAATCCTCTATCCTAAGAGTTGCTATGGGATCTAATGCAGAGGCAGGTTCATCCATCAAAATCACCTCTGGTTGAACTGCAAGAGCCCTAGCTATACAAAGTCTCTGTTGTTGTCCTCCAGAAAGTTCTAAA
>JAOACC010000014.1 GCA_026418035.1 bacterium | reverse complement strand
CATTTTTATTAATCTTTGGTTTTTCTATCTCCGATATCCTTATATCCCTTGGACCATAGTACACTAATGCCTTCATTATCTTCACCTGCCTTATTCTTAATTAGCTCTCTACATTTTAACACAGTTTTAAGAATGATTCAGGGATTGAACATACTAGTTAACCTACAAAAATTACAATATAAGCATTTTAATAAATTAAACAGATTCTTTTTTTGTTATAATGAGTACTATGGTAAGATATTCTTGTTTTATTATAATTAAGAGTTTAAAGGTTTAAGATTCTATGACTTCTCGTGAGAGATTTTTAAACATTTTAGAGTATAAACCAGTGGATAGATGTATCTATGGGGTTGGAATGGGTGCTTGGCCCGAAACTATTGAAAGATGGAAGTCTGAAGGGTATGACCCTTCTAGGGAGCCACTTTTCGATACTGATCGTTGGGTATGGATAGGACATTGGTTCTTTCCTAATCCCCCGTTTGAAAAGAAGATAATTGCTGAAGATGATAGGACTATCCTCTATATAAATCATGAGGGAATACTTATGAGAGAGAGGAAAGACAATCCTATGTCCTCAATGCCGCAGTTTGTTAAATTTCCAGTGGAGACTAGAGAAGACTTTCGTAGGTTTATGAAAGAAAGAATGCAGCCAGACCTTGCAAGTAGAATAGGAAAGAACTATGTTGAAAAGTTACAGAGTTATAGGGATAGAGATTATCCCTTAATTATTATCTCTGATAGGTGGGGAGGATTCTTTGGTCCGATTAGAAATCTTACTGGAGTAGAGAAACTTTGTATGCTATTCTATGATGATCCAGCATTTGTAGAGGAAATGATGGATGCTATTGCCGATTTTATAATAGCAATGATGGATCAAATCTTAAACTATACAGATATAGATATGTATGGATTCTGGGAAGATATGGGCTATAAGACGGGACCATTGATTAGTCCAGAATTTGTGAAAAAATATATGTTCCCTAGGTATAGAAGAGTGGTAGATTTCTTACGTTCTAGAGGTGTTAAATGGATATCCCTAGATAGCGATGGAAATATTACCTCTTTAATTCCTATCTGGCTAGATGCAGGTATAAATTTTTTGTATCCATTTGAAGTTCAGGCAGGTATGGATGTGGTAGAGATTAGAAAGACATTTGGAAAAGAGTTAAGGATGATGGGAGGAATAGATAAAAGGGCTATAGCAGAAGGTCCAGAAGCTATAGACAAAGAGCTTAAGAGAGTAGCTTCATTAGTAGAAGAAGGAGGATACATACCAGCTCCGGACCATAGTCTTCCACCAGATGTATCTTTTGGGAATTATTGCTATTATATGAGAAGACTAAAAGATTTGGTAGAGGGAAGGCTGTAAATGACTAAGAGAGAAAGGGTAGAGAAGACTTTAAATTTGCAGGAGACAGACAGAGTCCCTATATATGATTTGCTCTATAATGACTCTGTGATAGAGTATTTTACTGGAAAAATTCCACCTACCGGAGAAGAAGGCTTAAAGATAACCTGTGTGGCTATATCGAAGATGTTAGATATGACAAGAAGTGTTATTGGACCATCGGAACCTAGAGTTTATAAAAGAGAAGATGGATTTATTATTAGGCAGGAAAGATGGACATCTTGGATAGAAGAAAAGCCTTTCAAGGATGAGGAAGGAGCAAAGAGATGGTTGATTGAAAGCATTGATAGACTAAAGAAGACAGATGTAGAAGAGATGGCTAATAAATATATGTTATATTTCAACAAAATACTAAGTTATGTGGGAGATACTGTGGTTTTACATGCTCAGACAGGAACAGGTCTTGATGAATTAAGACATGCTCTTGGTATAGAATTATTCTCTTATCTTTCAGTTGATGAACCTAGTCTTATCTCTGAGTATCTAGACTTGTATACCGATTTACAGGTTAGATTTATACACAGGATAGCTGATAGAAAATTATCCCCTTGTGCGCTTACTTACGGAGATATTGCAGCTAAGGAGAAACTTTTACATTCTCCAGATTGGCTTAGAAGAGAATTTTTCCCTAGATTGAAAAGATTAAATGATGCTTGGCATGAACATGGGGTGAAGTGCTTATTTCATTCAGATGGGTATATAATGGATGTAATACCGGATCTTGTTGAGGCAGGGATAGACGGTCTAAATCCTATAGAGACAGTTGCAGGGATGGACCTAAAAGAGGTGAAAAGACTTTATGGAGATAGACTTTTTATAGCGGGTGGAATAGACGTGAGTCAGCTCCTTTCTAACGGAACGCCTGAAGAGGTTAGAGAAGCCTGCAAGGAAGCAATTGAGATTGGATATCCAGGATACTTTATAGGTTCTACAACAGAGTTAGATAATGGGGCAAGGTTAGAGAATGTTTTAGCTATGGTAGAAGTTGCTTGGCATACTAGACTTAAGTAGTTTGTTCCATTACTTCAAATTGTTTATATAATATGATAGAATAAGTGAAAATACTTCTTGGAGGTGTAATAAATGGTAAATTTACAAGAAATTTCAGAAGCTTTAATTGTTGGCAACGCTAAGAAAGTTAGAGAGCTTGTTGAACAAGCATTGAAAGAGGGAGTATCACCTAAGGAGATCTTGGATAACGCTTTAGTTCCTGGAATGAATGTTGTTGGAGAGAAATTTAAGAACAATGAGTATTACGTCCCAGAGGTCCTTATAGCGGCAAGGGCAATGCATGCGGGTATGGACCTTATAAAGCCACTTTTAACTCAGACTGGTGCTAGTTATGTTGGTAAGGTTGTTATAGGAACAGTAAGGGGAGACCTTCATGATATTGGTAAGAACTTAGTTGCCATGATGTTAGAGGGAGCTGGTTTTCAGATAATAGACCTTGGAGTGGATGTACCTCCAGAGAAGTTCGTAGAAGTTGCCAAGAATGAAAATGCTAATATAGTTGCTATGTCTGCACTATTAACTACTACGATGCTTGCAATGAGAGATACAATAAATGCACTTAAAGAAGCAGGGATAAGAGATAAAGTCAAGGTTATGATAGGAGGAGCTCCAGTAACTCAGAGGTATGCCGATGAGATAGGTGCAGATGGGTATGCTCCAGATGCAGCTACTGCGGTAGAGAAGGCAAGAGAGCTATTAGGTTTGAATTAGTGACTGATTGTAGGGGGTTCAAGATACCGAACCCCCTAACTTTATTTTTATAGAGCAAAACTTGTTATCTCATGCATAAGGTCTTTTAACTGAGTATAAGTTCTCTTATACTTATCAAAATAAAAATCATAAATAGGCTTATTCTTTAGATTGGGTTCTATTATGCTTTTTATCTTTACCATTTGGCTAGCTCCTTCTTCTAAGTCTTTGAAATATCCTGCTCCAACTGCGCTAGCTATAGCAGAGCCAAGACATCCAGCTTCTTCAACTTCAGGTATGTATATAGGCATTCCACAGACATCAGCGTTTATCTGCAGCCATAATCTACTCCTAGTTCCTCCTCCACAGGCATAAATCTCGCCAATATTTACTCCCTTTGAAGTTATAGCTTCTATAATATTCCTTGTCCCATAAGCAGTTCCTTCATATATGGCTCTATGTATATGGTAAGGGGTATGTTTTAAACTTAGCCCCCAGATAATTCCTCTGGCAAGAGGATCTCTAATAGGACTTCTGTATCCTTGCCAGTATTCTAAGAGGATAAGCCCTTCGGAACCTGGGGAAATTTCACTTGCTTTATTGTCTAGTTCTTCGTAAGAGGCACTTGTAAATTGATCGGTAAACCACTTGACAACAGAGCCTGTAGAAGTTTGACCTCCTTCAAGGACCCACTTACCTTTTATTAGGGCATCTGGATATGGACCCCAAACACCAGTGCCAAATACAGCGGTGTCTGTAATAACCATATGACAGGTGGAGGACCCCATAATCATCCCCATTTTGTTTGGGCTAGTGATATTTATCCCGACCATTGCTAGGTATGCATCTATTCCACCTTCTGTTATAGGGATATTAGGAGGTAAGCCTAGTTCTTCTGCTACAGATGGTAGAAGGTAATCAGAAACCTCTCCAATACTTAATATATCCTTGGGCCATTTCTCTAGGAGCTCTTCCATATCTAGCTTTCTAAGTAGATTTACAGGAAAGCCTCCCAATACAGATACATAGTTCCATTTACATGTAGCGTTACACAGTGAGATTGTCCATCTTCCTGTAAGCTTATACATAAGATAATCCGTGGATTCTACTATGTATTTTGCTTTATTGTAAATTTCAGGCTCATTTCTTTTTAACCACATAGCCTTTGGAATCATCCATTCGGCGGATTCGTCATCTCCAGCGTATCTTAAAACTTCATCCCTTGTAGCTGTCACCTCTTGAGCTTCTTTGAATGCCCTTACATCCATCCATAAAAGGGCTTTTCTTAGTGGATTTCCATTTTCATCTAGAGGAACTACTGTACAGGCAGTAGCATCTAGGCTTATCCCCTTAACTAAGTTAGGGTCTACTCCTGAATCTTTTAGGACTTTTTTCACTGTAAATTTCAATGCATCCCACCAGTCATTTGGATCTTGTTCCGCCCATCCAGAAGAAGGATAGTAAATTGGATAATCCTTTGTGGCAAATGCTAATGGTTTTCCTTTTTCATCAAATATACCTGTCCTTAAACTCTGAGTTCCACAGTCGATACCTATAAAATACATAGGAACCTCCTCATAAAGAATTTAGTTTATAATGAATTATAACATAATCCTTATAGGTTCACAAACCTCTTGACATTCTATAATTTTCAGTGTAATATCTTAATAGTTACATAGAAAATAGTGTAATGAGGATAGAGAAATGGGTGTCACTTTAAAAGAGATAGCAGAGAAGTTAGGTGTTTCTGTAGCTACTGTATCTAGGGCGCTAAATAATACCGGTTATGTTAATGAAAAGACACGTAGGAGGATAATAGAAACAGCTGATGCTCTAGGTTATGAGAGGTATAAAGAGAAGGAAAGTAGTAAGGCAAGGACTAATTTAATTGGGGTAATTGTCTCTGATATAACAAATCCGTTTTTTACACAGATCGTTAGAGGTATTGAAGATGTCCTAAGCTGTTCTGGCTATAGTCTTTTACTCTGTAATGCAGATGAAAATATAGAAAAGGAGATTCATTACCTTAAGGTCCTTCAAGACAAAAATGTCGATGGAATAATTCTCGTTCCCGCAGGTGGAGACCATAGGGGCATCAAAGATATAGTGAATAAAGGTATCCCGCTAGTATTAGTAGATAGACTGATAGATGGTTTAGATGTAGATGCTGTGGTTATTGATAATATAAGTGGAGCATATGAAGGTGTCTCACATCTTATCTTAGAAGGTTATAAGAGAATAGGTATAATCATTGGTCCTGTAGAAATTATGACTGCAAAAGAGAGGCTTGAAGGATACAAGAGAGCTCTTCAGGACAATGGAATAGAATTCGATGAAGACCTTGTAGAGTTTGGAATGTATACTCAGGATGGTGGATACAGAGCTACTAAGAATCTTATTAAGAGGGAAAAACCAGATGCTATATTTGTTACAAACAATGTAATGACTACAGGAGCACTTCTAGCCATTAAAGAGTTAGGACTCAAGATTCCAGATGATATAGGAGTTGTAGGATTTGATGATTTAGAGTGGGCTCCCCTTATAGATCCTCCATTAACTACAATCTCTCAACCTATATACTCAATTGGTACCACATCTGCCCAGTTACTTTTACGAAGACTTGGAAGAAGCCAAAAGCTAAGGAAGGAGGTGGTAATCCTAAAGCCGACACTTATTATAAGAGAGTCAAGTAGAAGGGGAAAGGGATGAGGAAATCTTAAATATTTATTTCTTTAGTGATTATTCCAGTGGTTTATCATGGGTTAGGAATTCCTAGGCAGGCTTCTCTTATCTCGGGAGTCTTTGCTTACTCACCTGAATGGGAAAAGGCTTGGGCTGAATATGATCCCAAGAAGGCTAATGCAATGTTAGATGAGATAGGTTTATCCA
>JAOACC010000105.1 GCA_026418035.1 bacterium | reverse complement strand
TGGCTGAAGAGGATAAGTTATTTTATGTTCATCTGAATGATAACTATCGACTTTGGGATGATGATATGATAGTCGGCTCAGTACATATTATAGAATATTTAGAGCTTCTCTATTGGCTAAAGAGATGCAACTATCAAGGTTGGTATACACTAGACATTTTCCCTTATAGAGAAGACGGAGTCAAGGCAGCTAGAGAATCAATTAAGTGGATAAAAAGTCTGAATGGTGTCATAGAGCAAATAGGGATGGAGAGGATCGAGGCTTTAATAAATAAGGGAGATATTTCCGAAATTTCTGAGGTAATTAGGACAGCTTTAATTAAATAGAGAAAGGGGATAGCATCTATGAAACAGTTATATGATCCTCAGTTGTTTGAGTATATGTTTGAGAGTGGTATTGATAAATATGTTATTGCCACTTACTATTTAGAAGACACAGTAGAAGGAGTAGAGTTTCTTGACCATCTTTCCCTTATAAAGACTATAATCGTCGAAGGTTCTACTGGAAGTTGGCAAGAGGTAAAAGAAGAAACCCCAGAAGTAAGAGAAAGGCTTGCTGGAAAGCTATTGGGTTACTATGAAATTCCAAGTCCTAAGGGAGTAAAGAAGGCAGTTATACAACTTGGATTTCCTATCGAAGCATGGGAAGCAAACGTACCGATGATGATCCTTTCTTTCGCAGGAAATTGTTTTGCCTATTCAAAGAATTTAAGGCTTCTTGATGTATACATTCCTCCAAAGCTAGTAGAAAAATTTAAGGGACCTAAGTTTGGAATAGAAGGTATAAGGCAACTAATAGGGGTTTACGATCGCCCAATATCCCTTCATATTATAAAGCCCAAGATGGGAATGACACCAAAGCAAACCGCAGAGCAAGTTTATGAGACAGCTCTTGGTGGTGTAGACATGGTTAAGGATGATGAAATGTGTAGCGATACCGATTATTGCAGGTTTGATGATCGCCTTGATGCTGTAATGGAGGCTTTAGCAAAAGCAGAAAAAAAGACTGGTAAAAAAGTTCTATATTTTATAAGTATAACAGACGAAGTAGATAAAATACAAGAAAAGGCTAGGAGGGCTGTAAAAAATGGAGCTAATGGATTACTTTTATGTTACTCTGCAGGACTTTCTATATTAAGGATCTTGGCAGAGGACCCAGAAGTTAACGCCCCTATTTTACTACACCCCTCGCATATGTTAGCTTTACTTAATAGAATTAGTTTCGTTGCACTTTCTAAACTGATAAGATTATGTGGAGCTGATATGACCCTTTCTCCTACAATCTGGTCAAGCATACCAGTAGCTTCCTTAGAGGAATCTTTACGCTGTTACCAAGTTTTAAGAGCCCCATTCTATCATATAAAAAGAACATTTCCTATGCCTGCTGCAGGAATGCATCCTGGACTTGCTCCTACCATTATTCAAGAAGCAGGGATAGATATCATTATTCCTGCTGGAGGAGGAATGCTAGGACATCCTATGGGTTATACCGCCGGAGCAAAGGCTTGGCAACAAGCTTTCGAGGCAATAAAGAATAACATCCCTTTGGAAGAGGCTGCTAAGAATTATCCTGAGTTGAAAGCTGCCTTAGAAAAGTGGGGAATGATAAAACGTCCGATAACTCCATGGACATATATAGCCCCACAATATCGTCCTCTTTCTTTACAAGGAGAAGGCGAAAGATGATGGGGCTAGGGAAAGAAAAACTTCTCTTGCTATATAAACAGATGCTTTCGATACGTCTATTTGAAGATCGTATATATCAACTTTTTCTTCAAGGGATGATACCTAGCACATTACATCAATATCAAGGAGAAGAAGCGATAGCAGTAGGGGTATGTGCAGTATTGAATGAAGATGATTTTATAACTAGTACTCATAGGCCCCATGGACATGCTATAGCCAAAGGAATACCAATGGAAAAGATTGCTGCAGAGTTGTTTGGCAAAGTAACTGGGTGTTGCCGTGCCAAGGGAGGATCAATGCATATAGGGGATTATTCTGTTGGAATGCTTCCTGCCATAGCTATTGTTGGTAGTGGTATTCCCATAGCTAATGGAGTTGCCCTGGCATTTAAACTAAGGAGGACTAAGCAGGTAGTAGTTTCTTTCTTTGGAGATGGAGCCACTAATAACGGGTCATTTCATGAAGCCCTTAATATGGGGGCAATATATAATTTGCCCGTTGTATATGTATGTGAGAACAATTTTTACGGTGCCTCTACGCATATCTCTAAGGTGATGAAATTAGAAAATATAGCCGATCGGGCATCAGCTTATGGAATTCCCGGAGTAGTAATCGATGGGATGGATGTCTTAGAGGTCTATAAAGTAGCTACTGAGGCAGTTAGTAGAGCTAGAGATGGGAAAGGACCTACATTAATAGAGTGTAAGACCTATCGATATTCAGGGCATTCTCGTAGTGACCCCGCCAATTATAGATCTAAGGAAGAGTTAGAATTTTGGAAATCAAGGGATCCTATAGTTCTCTTTAAAAAGAGATTATTCGAATTAAATATATTAGATGAAGAAGCTGATAAACAAATAAAATCCGAAGTAGAAAGAGAGATAGAAAAAGCTATAAACTTTGCCATTGAAAGCCCATCTCCTCCGCTGGAGATAGCTTTGGAGGACGTGTATGCATAAGTTGACGATGGCTGAAGCTATAAGAGAAGCTCTAAGAGAAGAAATGAGAAGAGATCCAAATGTAATTCTTATTGGAGAAGACATAGGTATCCCTGGTGGTTGGGGAGGTCCCTTTACTGTTACCCAAGGGTTAGCAGAAGAATTTGGCAATGAAAGAGTCATAGATACACCTATATCTGAGACAGGAATTGTGGGAATAGCTATTGGTGCGGCTATTATGGGGCTTAGACCTGTAGCAGAGGTACAGTATTGTGACTTTCTATTCTGTGCAATGGATCAGATAGCAAATCAGGCTGCAAAGTTAAGATATATGTCTGGAGGACAGATAAAGATACCACTAGTCCTAAGGGCTCCTACCGGAGCTACAGGAAGAGGAGCCCAACATGCTCAGAGTTTAGAAGGTTTATTTACTAGTATTCCCGGTTTGAAAGTTGTAGCTCCTAGCACACCGTATGATGCTAAGGGCTTATTAAAATCTAGTATAAGAGACGATAATCCAGTATTATTTTTTGAGCATAAGTTGTTATATGGAAGCAAAGGGGCTAGAAAAGAGAGAGGCGGAGTAGAGTTATTTGGAGAGGTTCCAGAAGAAGATTATGCTATCCCCCTAGGAGTGGCGGATATAAAGAAGAAAGGAAAAGATATTACTGTAGTTGCTAAACTTTTAATGTTACATCGAGCTTTAGAGGCTGCTGAAGAATTAGAGAAGGATGGAATTAGTGTAGAGGTTATAGATCCAAGGACTCTAATTCCACTAGACAAAGAAACTATAATAAAGTCTGTGAAAAAGACAAATCGCATCTTGATAGTTGATGAATGTCCTAAGACAGGCGGTTGGGCAGCTGAAATCTCATCTACTGTAGTAGAAGAAGCTATGGACTACTTAGATGCCCCAATCAAGAGATTATGTACATATGATGTCCCCATACCATTCTCTCCTGTTCTAGAGAATTACGTTATTCCTACTAAAGAGAGAATTATTCAGACTATTAGGGAGATGTTAGGATAATGGCAGAGAAGATAATAATGCCCAAATTAGGACAGATTAGCGAAGAATTAATTCTGCTTAAGTGGTTTAAGAAAAAAGGAGAAAAAGTTGTCAGAGGAGAGCCCCTGTTTGAAGTGCTAACAGACAAAGCAAATATAGAGGTAGAAGCAGTAACTGACGGAGTTTTAACTGAGATATTTGTTAATGAGGGAGAAAAGGCTCCTGCCTTAAGTATTATTGGTATTATAAGTAAACCTGAAGAGGAAACTAAAGAGGTTAAAAGTGAAGAGAGATTAAAGATTTCTCCTATAGCTAGGAAATTGGCGAAAGAGTATGGAATAGACCTTTCTAAGATTAAAGGGACTGGACCAGAAGGAAGAATTGTAAAGGAAGATATATTAAAGATTATTCCTTCATTAAAAGATTCAGAATTTGAAATCATTCCCATCTCAGGAATAAGGAAAGTTATTGCTCAAAGAACAGTAGAAAGTAAGAGTACAATACCTCACTTTTATCTAAAAACAAGTATAGATATGTCCGAAGCAGTAAAGTTTAGAGAATTTCTGAACTCCTATTTAAAATCTAAGAGGCAGGACACCGAGGTTTCTTATACTGCACTAATTGTAAAAGCCTCTTCGATAGCTCTATCGGAATTTCCTATACTCAATGCCTTAGTAAAGGAAGACAAGATTTACATCAAAAAAGATACAGATATAGGGGTAGTTGTCTCTGTAGACGATGGAATGATTATACCAGTATTACACAGAGTAAATAAGAAAGGGCTTATCGAGATTGCTAGAGAATTAAATACTATAGTAGATAAAGCTAGAAGTAATAAGCTAACTGCAGAAGATCTAGAAGGAGGAAGTTTTACAATATCAAATCTGGGTATGTATGATATAGAAGAATTTACAGCCATCATTAACCCACCAGAAGTAGCCATCTTAGCAGTGGGTAAGATTGAGGAAAGACCAGTGGTAAAGAACTTTCAGATTATTCCTAAATGGATGATGACTGTTACACTTTCATGTGATCATCGTGTCATCGATGGGGTTACAGGGGCACGTTTCTTGGAAAAATTAAAGACTACTCTAGAGAATCCGTTAACGCTAATAGAGGAGGTGATGGTATAGGACAAGCTAATAAAGATAAGTTCGTTAAAGAATTTAAGTTTTTAGTCAAGTCAGCCTTAGTTAAGGCGGTACAGATTTAAAATATAAAGAGGAGGGATAGAAATGAGAAAAAGTCTAGTAATATTAATAGTTTTAAGCTTAGTATCTACTGTTTTTCTGAGTTTTAATAGTATCTCTTTTGCTCAAAAGAAGTATAATGAATCACCAATGTTAACAGAATTAGTGAAACAGGGAAAACTAGCACCAATAGAGCAAAGATTACCAAAGAAACCCTTTGTTGTTGGGCCTGGGGTATTACTTCCCAAGGATGATTTAGATTTTGAAATAGGAAAGTATGGTGGAACGATGAGATTAATACACCATATGCCAGATCTAGAACTTAATGCTTTTATTATGAATAACGAACCTCTAGTAAGTTGTCCTGGAATTACTGGAACAAACATTCAAGGAAATATAGTAGAGAGTTATAAAGTATCTTCTGACTGGAAGACATTTACATTTAAACTTAGAGAGGGATTGAGATGGTCTGATGGAACACCAGTAACTACCGAGGACGTTCAGTTCACCTATGAAGATTTTCTTTTAAACGAGACACTTACTCCAGTTTTTCCTACATATCTAAGGTCAGGAAACAGACCTGATGGTAAACCTATGAAGTTAGATATCCTAGACAAATACACATTTCGTATTACATTTGATGAACCCTATGGCGGTTTCCTTGTCCAACTAGCAATAAACAACTGGAGAAGTTATACTGACCTATTAAAGCCTAAGCACTATCTAAAGCAATTTCATATCAAATATACACCTGTAGAAAAATTAGAACCGCTACTTAAAGAGCAGAAACTTAGTAAAGAGGAATGGAACAAGTTATTCCATCTGAAAGATTGCACCATCTGGGAAATGGCTCAGAAAGATGCTGTAAGTATGCCCTATCTCACTCCATGGATACCTACACAAATAACAACACAGTATAAGACATTTGAACGTAATCCTTACTATTTCAAAGTAGATACAGCTGGTAATCAGTTACCTTACATTGATAAACTTACTTCAACTTTAGTCCAAGATCCGGAGTTAGCTAATTTAAGAATAATAGCAGGGGAAGCTGATCATTCATACGAGTATGCTGTCTTCAAGAATATGCCATTATATCTGCAGAATGCAGAAAAAGGTAATTATAGAGTAATACTTTATGGCCTCCATAGAACTACAGCAGATCCTGTACTTAACTTAACCTATCCAGACCCAACGTGGCGAAAAGTAGTAAGAGATGTCCGATTTAGGAGAGCTCTCAACATGGCTATAAATCGTAAGGAATTAATAGAAACTGTTTATTATGGATATGCATCACCTCCTACCTCAGTGCCAAGCGAGTATGATCCTAAAAAGGCAGAACAAATCTTAGATAGCATAGGCCTTAATAAGAGAGATGCAGAGGGATGGCGTTTGGGTCCTGATGGTAAGAGATTTACGATAGAAATTGAGTTCTTTATACACTTTGAAGAGCAGAAGATGACCGCAGAACTAGTAGCTGAATACTGGAAAAAGATAGGAATCTATACAACTATTAAAGTTATAGAACCAGGACTTTTCTATCAAAGATTAGATGCGAATGAATTAAAGGCTACTATGTATATGTGGACCCACGATAAAAATCTATGGTGGGCAATCTGGACCCCCGGAGCTAACTACTGGGGACCATTATGGCATATCTGGATGACAACAAAGGGTAAATCTGGAGAAGAACCTCCAGCAGAAGTAAAAAAATACTATGACACAATTGCTAAACTATACCTAGTACCTCCTCAAGAGAGGGCTAAGTTGCGTACAGATTTCATTAGATCAATTTATAACAATATCTGGTGGTTTATTACTGTAGAGGATCTAAAATACCCAGTAGTTGTATCAAAAGACCTGGGGAATGTAGCAAAGAAAGGTTATGGGATTGCAGCACAGTTTGCTGGAGAAATCTACTTCTTCAAGAAGTAAGCTAGTTTAAACTAATTAGGGCGCCTCCAATAAATGAGAGGCGCCCATTTATTCATTAAGGAGGATAAATATGCTTATAGATACTGTTTCTAATAAGATAGAAGGATGCCTCTTAGGTGCTGTAATTGGAACTGAGCTAGGGATAAGGAATATCCTTTCGGAAGAAAGATTATCTCCCAAAATGGCCACAGAGGCTTTAAAGCAAAGACTTACTTGGAAAGAAATCCTACCCCAACATCCAAAACGTATAGGATTTACTTCTTTAACTCCTCTTATACAGAATGTTGCTAGGACTTATATCAAAAAGGATGGAAGGATTACCCCTGAAGATTGGGCTCTAGAATTGATGAATGATCCTAATATTACCGAGAATAAAGCTTTTTGGCTGATAGATATTCATTCAACTATAGAACTTCTAAAAGAAGGTATGAATCCAAGGATAAGCGGATTAGGAGCAACACCTACTGGTAATATATGTGTAGGTATAATCCCTGTAGGAATCTATCATATAGGGGACCCTGAAATAGCTTATCTTGATGGGATAGAAATTGCCTCTGTAACACAGCGATCGCCTGCGGTTGACTGGGCTGCCCTTACCGCATCTGCAATAGCTGAGGCATTGAAACCAGAGGCAACAGTTGACTCAGTAATAGACATTGTACTTAAATTAAGTCATAGAAATAATAAAGACATATTTTATGAGATAAATAATCTAGTTAATATAGCTAAGAGGACACAAGAAGATTTTATTAATGTCTTTCCTTACTCTAATAGGTTCGAAAAAGACCAATGGTTAGGACATAATCCAATAGGTTGGGCTTTAGCTCTGCTATCAGCTTTTGAAGGAGATAGCGAAAGACTAATGACCATCTCTGTACTATTAGACGCCTTTCCTTCAATACGTTCAAGTGTGGTAGGAGCCATCCTTGGCGCTTTGAAAGGGATAAAAACTTTCCCAAAGGATTGGATCGAAAAGGCTAGTCCTATATTAGAGCCAATGTTAGGCATTAAAGATGTAATTGAAAAGAAACTAGAAAAGGAGCAAATTGTTATTAAAGAGATTGATAAACTAGTTCATATTGAAAAGGATAATAAGAATCTACTCTTTGATAAGATTTATGGGTGTCTATTAGCTGGGGCTATTGGAAATGCTATGGGTTCTGTGGTAGAAGGCTTGTTTTATTGGGAGATTGATGAAAGATATCCTGGTGGGGTCAAAACAATCCTTGATCCAAGTAGACTAGAAGGTGAAGATGACAATCAAATGGCAGCACTTCTTATTGAAACATATATAGAAAGAGAAGGTCTTCCTGCTTCTGCAAGAGATTTTGGAGATATGTGGAGGAGAAGGTTAAATAGAGATCATTTCTTCTACTGCATGAGAAATTCTTATGAACTTATTAGAAAAGGAATAGACCCTAGAATAACGGGGCATTGGAATATTGTTACAGGCTCTACCGTAATGTGTATGGAACCTGTAGGTATTTATCATCTTTGTGATCCAATAAATGCATATATCGATGCTACTTCAATAAGTTATATGTATCAAAGAGGACTTGATGTTGTTTCTGCCTCAATCTTAGCTGCTTCTGTAGCTGAAGCTCTAAAACCTGATGCTACCGTAGATAGCATACTGAAAACCGTACTAGAGGTTGCTCCTAAAACAAAGATGATAACATTTGATAGGAGAGAAATTGATACACCATATGATTTTCTAAAATTATGCATAGATATAGCGAGTAAATATAACGATGTATTTGAGGTACGTAAAGAGCTGTATGAAAAATGCCTATATTATCATATGATAGATCCACTAGAACTGCTTGGTCTAGCCTATGCTATATTCAAAGTAGCTAAAGGTGATGTTAGACTTTCAGCTATTGGAGGCACAAATATTGGTAGAGATTCAGATACGATAGCTGGAAGAGCGGCCATGCTCTCTGGAGCTCTTAATGGGGTAAGTAATGTTCCCTCAGAATGGATAGGACTTTTTAAACCCTCTTCTCTTGAGAGGATTAGGAATAATGCATTTAGGGTTGCTAAACTGATAGAAGAAAGAAAGCTACCTTATATATGTGCAAGACAGGCATTTTATGCCATTCCAGAAGCGATTTTAGAGGTGCAGAATGAACAATAGAGAAAGATTTTTAAACATTATGGAGTTTAAATCTGTGGATAGGATTCCAAACTACGAATTAGGAGTTTGGGGACAGACGATAGAAAGATGGTACGAAGAAGGACTTCCTAGAGATGTGTGTTATTGGAATTGGTTTGAAGGGGAACCTTATTTCCATATAGACAAACGAGCCTTTATACCTATAAATGTGTGGATGATTCCTGCTTTTGAAGAAGAAGTTATAGAAGAAAATGAACGTTATATAGTCTATAGACATTCAAATGGCATTGTTACAAAGGCTTTAAAGATAGGAACAGTAAGAGGGACAAGACCCTCTATGGACCAGTATATAGACTTTCCCGTCAAGGATAAAGGGAGCTTCGAAGAGATCAAGAAAAGATATGATCCAGCTTCACCTATAAGATATCCCTTATGGTGGGATGAACTTGTAAAGCTGTGGAAGAATAGAGATTATCCACTATGTCTTTTTACCAATGGTTCAATCGGACTTTATAGCCAACTAAGGTCCTGGGTAGGGACAGAAAATATCTCCTATCTCTTCTATGATGACCCTAGGCTAGTTGAGGAAATGTTAGAATTTATTACTGATTTCATTATTGAAGTAAGCAATAGGGCTCTAAGAGAGACACAAATTGACTATTTTAACTTCTTCGAAGATTTTGCGGGAAAAGGCGGACCATTAATTTCTCCTCAGCTCTTTAGAAAATTTTTGGCTCCCTGTTATAGAAAGATTATAGACCACTTTAGTAAATTTGGGATAAAATATTTCTGGCTTGATAGCGATGGGGACACTAGAGTACTCATACCTCTGATGCTAGAAGTTGGTATTAACTGCCATTGGCCACTAGAACAGGCATCTGGAATGGATCCTATAGAACTCAGGAAAATATATGGTAAAGATCTAGTTTTATGTGGTGGTATAGATAAGAGAGCTCTTACTAAAGGCAAAAAAGAGATAGAAGAAGAGGTTTATAGCAAGATACCACCACTTTTAGAAAGTGGAGGATACATTCCACACTTAGATCATTGTTTCCCTCCTGATATTCCTTATGAAAATTTTCTTTACTATATGGAATTAAAGACAAAGCTTATAGAGTTTGGGTAACTTATTGATATCTTATAATTTTGCCTAGGATAGAAAAGTTTATATATAATATTTAATGGAGGGTGAGAATTTTGAATACCGCTCAGCGATTAGCCACTATCATAGACTTGATTACTCGCAAAGGAAGTATTTCTATAAAAGAATTAGAAGAGCTCTTTCCTGTATCTCATATGACGATTCATCGAGATTTAGTCAGGCTTGAAAGAGAGGGTATATTAAGAAGAGTAAAGGGCGGAGCTATACTTAGTAAAAGTACGACAGCCGAACTTACCTTCTCTTTAAGAGAACAACGCAATAAAGAGAAAAAGTTTCTAATAGGAAGTAAAGCAGTTGACCTAGTAGAAGATGGAACTGCTATAGCGGTAGATGCAAGTACCACCGCATTACACTTCATACGCAGCTTGAAGCGAAAACAGTTTTCTAACCTTATAGTTGTAACTACTGGAATTAAAGCTGCCTTAGAGTTGGTAGGCGAACATGGAATTCAAGTAATCTTATGTGGAGGGATGGTAAGAGAGGTCTCACTTTCTGTGGTAGGTAAATTAACATCTCTTGCCCTAAAAGAATTCCATTGTGTTAAGGCTTTTATTTCCGGAGAAGGACTTACATTTGAGAATGGGCTTACCGCATCTAATATGTTAGAGGTAGAAAGTAAACAGGCATTAATAGAGTCTGCATCTGAAAGTATTCTTCTTCTAGACTCAAGTAAATTTGGTAAAACTGCCTTTATAACTATAGCTCCTATTGAAGCCTTTAGTACCATAATAACTGATTCTAGTATTCCAGAAGACTTTAGGACTAAGATAATTGAACGCAAAATCCAACTTATAATAGCTGAAAAATAAAACCTAAGCTATTCCTTCTTTTTTCTCTTTTCCTCGTACATCTTTCTGTCCGCTTCTTCTAGTAGGGATTTTAAGGATGAAGGATTATCCGGATCATACACCGCTACCCCCATACTTATTGAAAAACTATACAGTAAATGTCCTCTTTTATTTCTAGACTTAATCTTCTCTTTTATCCTTTCTAATAAAGCATTATAATTATTATTCCCTGTCTCTAATCCCAAAAGGACAAACTCATCGCCACCTATACGAGCTAGTATATCAGACTTTCTAGAAGTCTTTCTAAGGATTGAGGCAATCTCTATAAGAGCCTTGTCACCCTCATTATGTCCTAGGTTATCATTGATCCATTTTAGATTATCTACATCCATGAATATTAAAATAGCCTTTCGCTTTAATCTCTCACTAAGCTTTAGATACTGTTCCCCTAGTAATAAAAAACCTCTCCTATTATAGAGCTTAGTCAAATCATCAGTAAGAGCTAATTCTCTAAGAGACCTCTCTATCTTTTTCCTCTTTTTATAAGTCTCTATTGTATCAAATATCTCTTCTAGCCTTTTGGCAAATATCCTAAAGATACGTCTTTCTCGCTCATCAATCATTCTACTCATCTCTAGGTATAAAACACCATACTTCTCACCTTTACCCAATGGAAAAACTGCTTTATTAGGGGCATCTTCATCGATACTTTCTAAAACTTCCCTGACGTCTCTAAACCCCCATGAAGATAACAATTTATAACCTCTCTTCCCCTTTTTTATAAAGGCAGAACGCCTAACACCAAAGAGCCTTACAGATTTTTCTATAGAACCATTTATGAGGTCTTTTTCTGAAACTAAAGAGGATAGAGAAGCTATCTCATGGAGCATAGATAGCTCAGCACTCAAGATATCAACGTCCGTTTTTTCTAATATAAACTCCTTTTCATAATCTCTTTTTCTTCCTCCAACTGCTATAACTGTGGTCTTATTGTGATATATGGGGGAATCACTATAACAACCAATCTCTCCAACGCTAAGCATACCAGTGATAGGTATATCAAGCCTTATAGTATCTCTAATGGCTTTTAATTCCAACAAAAATTTATCCCCCATAAGAGATTCTCTGGAAATACAGTCAAAGACTAAAACAAAGCCAGGATCAGTTATACTATTCAGCGCTTTAGCTGTTATAAGGCTAGTATTCTCAACAAGTTTATCTATTCTCCCCTCCATCACATAGCCTACAGCTCCTTCTGGAATCTCTACTGGAAATAAGATACTCTTCTTATCTATACCTATAGGGTCTCTTATTAAATAATCTCCAGAGAGATTTGGAAAACCTAATGGATGAAGAATTATCTGAATAAGAAGGTCTTTATTTGGTATAACATTAAATCTTCTTATATAGGCATCAATGGCAGGAATACCATCAATCTCTAATATCTTATTTCTAAAGGTCTTATTTATTACCAGTGGATCTTTAATACTATCAAACCCATGTCCAACAGCAGTAGAAAATTCTATACCACCAACAACTGCTGATACTAAGGGACCGGTATTAACTCCCCGCTCCGTAAATGTATAGATAGAGGAAGATTCAGGATTAGGGTCGCATCCTCCACCTATATATTTAAACCCTGGGCCCATAGTATTGTATAGACCAGAAAGCATCTTAGAGACATCTATAAGCCCATGGGCAAAAAACGTTATAACTACTCCGCTATCAAAATTATTTTCCAGAAAAAATTTGCCAGTTCTCTCTCCTATCTCAACATCACTCTTAGAAGATTTTTCTTGAGCAAAGGTCTTCACTTTTATATCTTTACCGCTAAGTGTAAGTATACTAATACCCTTTGATACTAATTCGTCATAAACAATAATATATCTATTTGTACCACCTATCAGTTTTGAATCCTTAATATTTTCCTTTATGCTTCTAAAGACCTCGTATGGATTATAATTAAATGTGCTAAAAAGAACAATTAAAGACGGATCTCCAGACATAGAAACAGCATCTTTAAATGCCTGTAATCCTGCACTATATGAGTCATCCAAAGCACTAAACCCAAAACCAACTTTCATTAAAATAATTATAACATTAAAATTATAACATTAAACTATAGAATTATTTTTATCTCATGGTAATTCTAAGTTACTCTTTATTGTTGCATCTAATAAGGATGCCTTGACAGGGATGAATACAAGGCTATTCAGTTAAGACTCGAATCACTTGAGAACTTGTCAATGAATGATAAGAGTTGGCAAATTGCCTATAATACTGGATATGAACTTAGAAGAAAGGGTATAACTGTGCCTACTATCGATATCATTATTGCATCTATTGCAGAAAGTTACGACTGTCTTCTCCTTCACCATGATAAGCATCTTAAGATAATAGCAGATTATTTGGGCCTTACCTCGATAGACTTCATCGAAAATAGATAATAGGCTTAGTTTTTGCTGGTATAAAATCGGCAATTTACATATATCATATTTTCTGTTATAATATCTCCTAGATTTAATGAAGAGGTGGTAGATTAATGAAGATTACAGATGTAAGGATTAGGAAAGTGACTTCCCAAGAGGGAAAAGTAAAGGCGTTTGCGTCTATAACGTTTGATAATGCATTTGTAGTCCATGGATTAAAGGTTATAGACGGAAAGAATGGATACTTTGTTGCTATGCCAAGAAGGGATGTGGGGAATGGAGAGTTTAAGGATGTAGCTCATCCAATTAATAATCAGATGAGAGAGAGTATCCAGAACGCCGTTCTAGAGGCCTTCAACAAGGCTCAATAGAAAATAATTGGGGCGTGGCCAAGCGGTAAGGCATGGGACTTTGGATCCCAGATTCGTAGGTTCGAATCCTACCGCCCCAGCCAATATTATATCTTTTATAAGGAGGTTTTTAAAGTGACTGCCGGGGTAGTCCTTGCTGGTGGTAAAGGGGTAAGGATGAAGTCTTCTCTTCTTAAGCTTTTTCACAAGCTCTTAGGTAAGCCTATCATTCAGTATGTATTGGAAAATATCTCAAAGTTAAATCTAGATAAGGTTATTCTTGTTATTCCGCCTGAGGAGGAGAAAAATTTTAGAGAGATTGGAAAAGATAATGTTATCTATGTATTCCAGGAAAAGCCTCTTGGATCTGGAGATGCCCTAAAAAAGGCTATGCCAGAGCTAGATGGGTTTGATACTGTTCTTGTAGTAAATGGAGATGCCCCATTAATTACAGATACTGTATTTAAAGGGCTCTTAAATTCTTATAAAGATGGCATATCTGCAGTTGTACTCTCTACAGTTCTAGATGACCCAATGCACTACGGAAGGGTAGTAAAGGATAAAGACGGAAATGTTATAAAAATAGTAGAGGCAAAGGATGCAAGCCTTAAGGAAAGGGAAATAAGAGAAGTAAATACTGGTGCTTACTGTTTTTCAGTAAAAGACCTAAAACTAGTGATAGACAAACTAGACAACAATAATGCCCAGGGAGAATATTATATAACACAATTAGTTGAGATACTGAATAGTATGGGAAAGAAGGTTATATCTCATCAGACAGACCTAGGATCTCTTGCCCTTGGAATAAATTCTAGGTCAGATCTAGCCCTAGCGACAAAAAGACTATTAGAGCAGAAGATGGAAGAGCTTATGAATGAAGGAGTTACTATTGTCTCTCCTGAGAATACATATATAGAGCCTGACGTAAAAATAGGAAAAGATACAGTAATAGAACCATTTTCCGTCTTAAAGGGTAATACTGTAATAGGGAAAGAATGTACCATTGGTCCATCCACATATCTACTAAATGCCAGTATAGGTGACAATTGCGATGTATTTTACTCTGTAGTAAAAAATTCTAAGATAGAGTCTAATGTAAAGATAGGACCCTTTGCACACATAAGAGATGAGGCTCACATAAAGAGTTATTCTGCCATAGGGGATTTTGTCGAGGTAAAAAAGAGCATAATAGGAAGCTATACAAAAGCTATGCATCTGGCATATCTAGGCGATGCAGAGATAGGGGAGAGGGTAAATATAGGGGCTGGAACTATAACCTGCAACTATGATGGAAAGACTAAACATAAGACTACTATAGAGGATGAGGCGTTTATTGGTTCTCATACCTGTCTGAGAGCACCAATTAGGGTAGGAAAAGGAGCTATAACTGGGGCAGGAGCGGTAGTATTAAAGGACGTGGAACCGGGAACTACTGTAGTAGGAGTTCCTGCTCGTCCAATAGAGAGAAAGCCAAAGGAGGAAGGAGGAAAAAGTGAATAATAATATAAAGATCTTTGCTGGCAACTCTAATATACCTCTCGCTGAGGAGATAGCAAGCCATCTGGGGATGACACTTGGACAGGGATACGCAACCACCTTTAGTAATGGAGAAACTAGAGTAAATATAGAGGAAACGGTAAGAGGCTGTGATGTCTATATAGTCCAATCTCTAAGTAATCCTGTAGATCATCATATAATGGAACTTCTCATTATGATGGATGCAGTGAGAAGAGCATCTGCTGGAAGAATCACTGCAGTTATACCTTATTTTGCCTATGCCAGACAGGATAGAAAGACTAGACCGAGAGAACCTATTTCAGCAAAGCTATTAGCAAATCTTATAACAGTAGCAGGGGCAAATAGAGTTATTACTATGGATCTTCACGCCGGCCAGATTCAGGGGTTCTTCGATATACCCGTGGACCCTCTACAGGCTAGCCCAATATTAGCAGAATACATAAAAAATAATCTAAATCTAGATAACTCAGTAGTAGTCTCCCCAGATGTAGGAGGAGTAGCAAGAGCTAGGGCATTTGCTTCTAGATTACATCTACCTATAGCTATTATCGATAAAAGGAGACCTGCTCCCAATGAATTAGAAGTCATGTATATAGTAGGAGACGTTAAAGGGAAGACCTGTATAGTAATAGATGATATGATAGATACAGGAGGAACTCTTGTAAAAGGAGCAGATGCACTGTTAGAGGAAGGAGCCATTGAGGTTTACGCATGTGCTACACATCCAGTATTTTCTGGAAATGCCATTGAAAATATAAAAAAGAGTCATATAAAAAAAGTAATAGTAACTAATACTATATTATTGGATAAAGAACAACTTTGTGATAAAATAGAAGTGCTCTCAGTAGCAAAACTATTTGCTGAGGCTATAGATAGAATTCACAATAACAGATCGGTAAGCGAACTATTTGTATAGGAGGAGATAAGTAAATGGAACAGATAGAACTTAACGCATTTGTAAGGGACGTAAAAGGGAAAAAGGTAAAAAGATTAAGAGCTGAAGGGTTTATCCCTAGTATACTATATGGTAAGCATCTAGAAGAACCAGTATGCCTTATGGTACCAGAAAAGGACCTACTTAAGATATTAGCCTCTACTGAAGGAGGTAGAGGGGTACTATTTACACTAAATATACAGAACGGAGAAACAAAAAAAGAATATGCAATTCTACAAGATATACAATTCCATCCAACAAAACTAAATGTTATTCATGTAGATTGGCACGGGATAAGCCTTGAAGAAGAGATAGAAGCTACTATACCTGTTGTGCTTAAGGGAGAAGCGGTAGGGACAAAAGTAGGAGGAATACTGGAAGTAGTTCTAGAAGAGGTCGATATAAGATGCCTACCAATGAACCTACCACAGCATATAGAAGTAGACATAAGTAATCTGAATATTGGTGATAGTATACATGTAAGAGATCTTGTAGTGCCAGAAGGTGTTACAATAGTTACATCAGCAGAAGAGGTCATTGTAACAGTAGTTGCTCCAGAGACTGAAGAAGCTCCAGCAGAATCAGCACAGGTCCAAGAGGAAACTCAAGAGTAATATAAATCAAAAAGGGTGATGGGTATTTTTCCTATCACCCTTTTATTGTGATATGATAAGACTTATAGTTGGTTTAGGGAATCCAGGATTAAGATTTACTAATACTAGGCATAATGTTGGTTTTATGTTCATTGATTCAGTAGTCTCAAAATGGGGGGAGTGGTTAGAAGAGACAGGAAAAGGAATTCTGGGAAAGATATCCATAGATAGTAACTCGGTCTTCATTTTAAAACCGTTCACGTATATGAATAGAAGTGGGGAGGCAATTCCACCAATAGTAAAAAGATTTTCTATTCTACCAGAGGAGATCCTTGTAGTATACGATGACCTTTGGATCCCCTTAGGAAGTGTTAGGATAAGGATAAAGGGCTCAAGTGGTGGACATAATGGAATGCAATCTATAATAGAAGCACTTGGCACAGAAAATATACCCAGATTAAGAATAGGTATAGGTCCTCTTCCAGAAGGGATAAGTAGTGTAGATTTTGTTCTCTCAGAGTTTTCAGAAGAAGAATTAAAGATTTTAGAAAAGACGATAGAATCTACTCTTGAAGGGTTACCCCTAATAGTGACAGATATAGAAAAGGCTATGAGTAGGTATAATAAAAGAATAAAAGGATGAATTCTATAGTATCTATCCTCTCAAAAGAGGAGGCTTTTTCTAAATTAGTAGAAGAGGTAAGAGGCTTTACCTCTTCACACGTAGGGGTGGGGTCTTTTTCTATTATTCCAATTCTAACAGGATATCTCTCGATAAGTCTCAAAGTACCTATTGTGCTAGTTGTAAACAATGAGGAATCTGCGATAAGAATAGAAAACGATATAAGATCAATATTTGATATAGATATAACATACCTACCATATGACCCAATAGATAGAGAGAGTAACTGGAAGAGAACTAGTTTGGCTGGGGGATTTGTCAGAGGAGAATTTTCTATACTAGTAGGGACAGAAGAGAGTATAAAGAACTTTCCTGCAGTAGGAGTCTCTCTAATAATTACGAAAGAAAGTAGGTGGGAATACATAATAAATAGACTTGTAGATTTCGGCTACAAAAGAGTCTTTATGGTAGAAAGACGTGGAGAATTCTCTATTCGGGGTGGAATAGTAGACATATACCCGGTAAACTTGAACCATCCCATAAGGCTAGACTTTTTTGGAGATGAGATAGCCAGTATCAAAAAGTTTAATACCTTAACACAGAGATCTATTGGAGAGATGGAGCTACCTATAAGCATCGTCCCTGTTAATCCAGGAGAGGTAAAAGCGAAGGTTGAAGAGATTCTCCCTCCAGAGACGTTATTTATAGTTCACTCATCTAACTTTGATACATCGGGAAGGATTCTCAGGATAGATATTGGAGATGATATAAAGGGAGAGACCCCACCATCATTTCAGGGAGATATGGAAAGGATAAGGGAATATATAGAATCAGCAATAGAA
This sequence comes from bacterium, assembly GCA_026418035.1. GTDB lineage: Bacteria > DUMJ01 > DUMJ01 > DUMJ01 > DUMJ01 > DUMJ01. The sequence goes on along the minus strand of JAOACC010000105.1, from coordinate 16,434 downwards.
AATAATTATAACATCTACCTATATACAGTCCAAGCAAAGAGATTACAATCTCTTTTAAGAAAATGGAAAAAGTTAAACTTCTATAAGAAGAAATTATCTAGCGGGGTTGTAATTCATTCTCTTAAGATAATAATTCTATCTGATAAGGAGCTATTTAATTTTGAGTTTGTCCCTGCTTCTTTATCCCCAATAGAAGGTATAAGAGAACTTCCATTTGAGATAGGAGACTATGTTGTCCATCCATACCATGGTATTGGTAGATTTGCTGGTCTAGAGACACAGCTCATAGAAAAGACACCTAGGGAATTTATAGTCCTTGAATTTGCAGAAAAGGATAGATTATTAGTTCCTGTAGAACAAGCGGGAAGACTTGATAAATATAGAAGTTTTGATGATACTCCACCTCCAGTATATAGATTAAAGAGTCCAGAATGGACAAGAATAAAAAATAGAGTAGAGAACGATGTAAAAGATGTAGCAAAAAATCTTATAGAGATAAATGCAAAAAGAGAGGTTATGCCAGGGATATCTTTTAAACCGTATCCTAAGATGGAAAAAATCATAGAGGAAAGTTTCCCCTATGAAGAGACACCAGACCAGAGAGAGATTATAGAACGAGTCAAAAAGAGTATGGAAAGACCTAGACCCATGGATTTTTTGGTATGTGGAGACCCTGGATATGGAAAAACGGAGGTTGCTATTAGGGCAGCGTTTAGGGCAGTTTTAAATGGTAAACAGGTAGCATTCCTTGTTCCAACAACAATACTAGCACATCAACACTATGAGACATTTAGAGAAAGATTTGCCACACTTCAAGTAAATATTGCTATGCTCTCTAGGTTTACACCTCCAAGAGAGATAAGAAGAATAAAAGAAGGGATAAGAGATGGAAGTATCGATATTGTCATAGGAACCCATAAGATACTTGGTAAAGATATAAAATTTAAAGACTTAGGACTCTTAATAATAGATGAAGAGCATAAATTTGGTGTAGAACAGAAAGAAAGATTAAAAGAATTATTTCCACTTATTGATGTCCTTACACTTTCCGCTACACCAATTCCTAGAACGCTATCTATGTCTCTGTATGGATTAAAAGAGATCGGCATAATAGAGACCCCTCCTGAGGGTAGAATTCCAATAACAACATATGTGGGAGAGTATGATGAAAAAATAGTAAGATCCGCAATAGAAAGAGAGCTTGCAAGAAATGGACAAGTCTTTTACATACATCCAAGGATAAGTGGGGTCAAAGAGCTCGAGTTTAAATTAAAAAATATGTTTCCTGATTTAACTATGGATATACTCTACGGAACTATGGACGAAGAAGAAGTGGAAGAGAGATTCTGGAGATTTTATAAAGGAGAGACTAAACTACTTATATCCACTGCGATAATTGAAAGTGGTATAGATATACCTAATGCCAACACACTTATTATAGAGGAAGGAGAAAAATTCGGTCTTGCCCAGTTATACCAGCTTAGAGGTAGGATAGGGAGGTCCGGCAAAAGAGCATATGCGTATATATTCCACAGTAAGAATCTTACTCCTGAAGGGGAAGAGCGTTTAAGGGCTATATATGAAAATAGTGTCTTGGGTTCTGGATTTAATGTAGCTATGAGAGACCTAGAGATAAGAGGATTAGGGAATCTCATAGGTAAAGAACAACATGGGCATATAATTGCAGTAGGATTTGATATGTATCTAAAGATGTTAGAGGATGCTGTAAAGGAATTAAGAGGAGAACCTGTAAAATGGAGAACAGAACCGACAATAATAGACATATCCATACCAGCAATTATTCCAGATTTCTACATATTACCACCTTACAAGCTTGAGATATATAGGAGACTTTCTCTTGCATCATCTAAAAAGGAGATAGAGGAGATAAGAGAAGAGCTTATAGATAGATTTGGAAAGATTCCGAAAGAGGTAGAAAATCTAATAAATATAACTATAGTAAGAATACTTTCAGAAAAGAGAAATATAAAGAAATTATCAATTACTGATGATAAGATATTAATAGTACTTAGAGATTCTAGTAGTAATGGAAAGTCCATTAAAAATCTAGAAAGATTTGGGCAACTAAAAAAGGTAAATAGTGATACTTGGGTTATAAGATGGTGGGAAGATAAAAACAAAAAGCTACTAAAGATAAAGGAGGCGTTAAGCCTTGGATAAAAAGACTCTAGAAGAGAGATTAAAGGAGCTACTTGAAATAGGTAGAATACTCAGAAAGAAATGTCCTTGGGATGCGGAACAGGACTTTGACTCACTAAAATATACCCTAAGAGAAGAGGCATATGAAGTTATAGATGCAATAGAAGAAAAGGATTATACTCATCTAAAAGAGGAATTGGGAGACCTTCTATTTAATATCTTCTTTATGTCTATTATAGCTGAAGAAAAGGGTCTCTTTGGCCTTGAAGATATAGTGGATAGGATAATAGAGAAGCTCATAAACAGACACCCTCATGTATTTGGTAATGTGAAGGTAAAAAGTTCAGAAGAGGCATTAACTAACTGGGAATTGATAAAAAGGGAAGAGAATAAGAGACTTATGGATGTTCCTTTGAATCTTCCCTCCCTTGTTTTGGCTAATAAGGTGCAAGAAAAGGCAAGAAGGGTAGGATTTGACTGGGAAGATTATAAAGGACCAAGAGAAAAGATAGAAGAAGAGTTAAAAGAGCTGGATAGGGCAATAGATACCGGTGGAAATGTCAAGGAAGAGATAGGGGATCTTCTATTCTCGGTTGTAAACACCGCTAGACTTTTGGGAGTAGACTCAGAGTCTGCACTTAGGGATACAGTGAAAAAGTTTATAAATAGATTTAATCAGATGGAAGAATTGGCTAAAAAGAGAAATATCTCCTTAGAGGATCTGACATTAAGTGAGATGGATAAACTCTGGGAAGAGATAAAGGAAGGTGAATAGAAATTTTCGATATAGCAATAATTGATGGAACAATAGTAGATGGAACAGGAAAAGATAGATACATATGCGATATAGGGATAAAAGGGGATAGGATTGTAAAGATAGGTAAAATAGAAGAATCTGCTATAGTAGGTATAAAAGCTAGTGGTCTAGTGGTAGCTCCAGGCTTTATAGATATACATTCCCATTCAGACTTGTCAATAAAGGACTTTCCAGAGATGGAAAATATAATAAGACAAGGTATAACAACTCAAGTTGTTGGAAATTGCGGGATAAACATAGGAATGATAGATGAAGGTCTTGGTAATTTCATAGAGAGGATAGAAAAAAGAGGTATTGGAACAAATCTCATCTTCCTAGCAGGTCAAGGAGTAATAAGAAGTAAGGTAATGGGAAACGAAAAGAGAAAACCAACAGAAGAAGAGCTTAATGAAATGAAGGAGCTTCTAGAATCAGCTCTCAGTGAAGGGGCAAAAGGACTTTCTACTGGCCTAGAGTATGAGCCAGGTATATACTCTTCCACCGAAGAGTTGATAGAGCTTGCTAAGGTTGTTGCCAAAAGAGATGGCATATATGCTTCACACCTTAGAAACGAGGGAGATTATGTAGAGCTAGCAATAGAAGAGGCTATAGAGATAGGGAAGATGGCAGAAGTACCAGTTCAGATTTCTCATATAAAGGTAGAGAGAAAGAGAAACTGGGGAAAATCAGAGAAAATTATAGAGATGATAGAGAATGCAAGAAGAGACAATATTGATGTATCTTATGATATTTATCCCTACACTGCATATATGACAAGGCTAAATATTGCGATAATGCCATTTAGAGTATCTATTAATGATCTATTAGATCCTGATAGATATAGAAAAGCATTAGAAAAATTGAAGAATAGCAGTATAGATTGGGACCTGATACATATCCCTCAATACAACATAGACAATCGAAAGAATGGTAAAAGCATCTTAGAATTGGCAAGAGAGAGGGAGATTTCTCCAGAGGAATTTACTTTAGAATTACTGAAGAAAAATGAACCGGTAAGGGTTATAAGTTTTCAGATGAGTGAAGAAGACATAAAGAATTTTTTAAGTTACAAACATTCATTTGTAGGTTCTGATGGTTCTAGCTATAAAAAAAGGAATGAGGAAGATAGAACCCATCCACGTTCATTTGGGACATTCCCCAGGATTCTAGGTAGATATGTAAGAGAACTTAAGATTTTGTCATTAGAAGAAGCTATATCAAAGATGAGTTATTTACCGGCAAAAAAACTCAGATTAATGGATAGGGGGATAATAAAAGAAGGAGCATATGCAGATATAACAATCTTTGATCCTGAAAAGATTACCGATAAGGCAACGTACGAAGACCCATTCCAATATCCAGAAGGTATAGAGTACGTAATTATAAATGGGAATATAGTTTTAGAGAAGGGAAATTTCAATAACAGAAGAGCTGGCATTGTTATAAGGTAAGGCTTAATCTGTTTTTAAAAGAAAGTTAATCTAACCTTAAATCCCCTTTAAATCTTATTTAAAACTCTTCCTGTAGGATTTGAATAGGGGTGATAGCTATGAAAAGAATAGGAAATATAAAATCACTACAGGAAGAGTATGGTGGTATTGGTTATCTAAGAACAAGAGACCTTGGTGTTAGGGCAATAGAAGTAAATAAGATTATCGGTTCTGTTGGAAGACCTCAAGACCTTGATGAAAACTTTAGGTTTAAATGGAGAAAACCAACAGAAAGATATCTAGAAATAAAAAAGAAAATGGAAAATGGAGAGATTCTTCCACCTATAGATGTATATAAGATAAGAGACGAATACTATGTGTTAGATGGGCATCATAGGGTTGCAGTTGCAAAAGAATTAAGGCAAAATTTTATAGATGCCCATGTCTTGCAGGCTTATCCCCTTAGACCTAAGAAAGAGGATATAATATACAGTTATAGAGAATCTTTTAGAGAAAAAACAGGCTTGGATATAGAAATGACTGAGATAGTAGGATATGAAAATTTCTTAAGAGAAATAGAAGATTGGGCTAATAAAAATGATATGTCTTTTGAAGATGCGGTAGCATTATGGTATAAGAACTTTCTAGATTGCTGTAATCTAATAAAAAGAGAAAAACTTGATAGAATCTTTCCTGATAAGACTTTAGGTGATTTATACCTATACGTATCTACACATAAGTGGTATAAAAGCGAAGAACTAGGTAAAGATGTGGGATTTAAAGAAGCTCTAAAGAGCTTCAAAGAACTCTATAAGCCCAAAAGATCTGGTCTAAGATTTCTCCGGTGGCTACCGGTAAGAGGGTAAAACTTTTTACTGCAATCAATCACCAAGTGAGCCTTTCTAAAAATTTTCTTATTTTATAGTATAATTGAACATAATTAGATAGAATGAAAACAAAGATAATAAGGGTTAGTAACTATTATGAAGACAATATAGAGGAAGCTTGTAACATATTAAAAAACGGTGGGCTTGTAGCTTTCCCAACTGAAACGGTGTATGGACTTGGTGCACTTGTATCTATTCCGGAAGCAATACGCAGAATATTCCTTGTTAAAGGACGTCCTTTTGACAATCCTCTAATAGTGCACGTTGGCTCAATAGAACAGATGCAAATGATATGTTATATTGAGGAGAAATACTTTGAAATAATAAAAAAGATAACTCCTGGACCAATAACTTTTGTGCTCAGAAAGAAAGAATCTGTACCAGTAGAAATAACAGCAGGGCTTGATACTGTTGGTGTGCGTTTTCCATCTCATCCAATAGCTCAACGTCTAGCTTTATGCGCAGGGGCTATAGCTGCGCCAAGTGCAAATCTCTCAGGCAAACCAAGCCCTACTAATTTTGAATCGGTATGGGAAGACTTAAATGGTAAGATAGAGTGTATCATTGATGGAGGAGAAAGTGTCTTTGGAATTGAGTCTACAATTATTGATCTTACAAAGGATATGCCTATTATACTTCGTCCAGGTCCAATAACAGTAGAGGAGCTTAGAGAAATATTTGGGAAAGTAGAAGTATACCAAACCAAAGAAGATGAGCGACCTCTTGCACCGGGTATGAAATATAAACACTATGCACCAGAAAAGAAGTTGAAACTTATCGATAAAGATTTACTTATAAATTATGCAAACAAAGACGTACTTATCCTCTGCACAAAAGAAACAAAGGAAAGGTATTTAAGTGAAGCCAATAATACATATATAATTGGTTCATATGCTCAGCCATATACAATTGCTCAGAATCTCTACAAGAGTTTTAGATACATTGATAAATCACCGTATCAATCTGCAGTCATTGAAAGATTACCAGAATACGGAATATTTTTCTCTATAATGAACAGAATAAAGAAGGCTAGCCAAGGAGAATGAGAAGGAAAATGGATTCAAATATCTCATTCCTCGTATTCATCTTTTCTCTTAAAGAACTTTGATAGGCCTGAGGGATAGGCATCCTTTGACTCCATAACAAAGTTTCTAAGTTGACCTATCCACTTTATAACATCTTCCTTAAGATTTATATCTATACTGCTATTAAATCTCAAGAGAGCATCCCATATCTCTTCTGAACTCATACCAACACCAGCATCTCTACATATAGCAAGAACTCTCTCTACAAAATGGATATCTCTATTATTCAATTTCTCCCTTATCCTCTCAGGATACTGTTTGTAATAATACTCATATGAATAAGACTTCTTTTTCCACCAGAGAAGTCTCATAGAGGTCAATCATACCTTCCAAACCTTTCTACTGTCTCCCACATTGCTAAAAGATTCTCTGGCTTTACCTTACTATGTATGGAATTACTGGAGGCAATGATATATCTACCCCCTGGCATTAGTCTTTTTAAGACGCACCTTACCTCTTCAAGTAGATCATCAACACTGTAGTCAGTTAGTGGTGAAGCACAGTTTACACCACCCATAACCGTTAAGTTCTTATATTTATTCTTTACCGCTAGTATATCCATTCCAGCACTTATATCTAAAGGGTGCAATGCAGAGATTCCTGTAGAGACCATATCATCAAGTATAATATTTATATTCCCACAACAGTGTTTAAAACAGAAAGCCCCTTTAGACTTAACCACTTGAACTATTCTTTTTATTCCAGGTAAAAAGAATTCCCTGAAGGTCTTTGGAGATATCATTGGACCATTACTGCCTCCATAGTCGTCACCAAGGATTATAAAGTCTGCTCCAAGTTCTATAGCCTTCTCAGCAATGGCAATGTTATGTGTTACAGATATATCTACAAGCCTATGAACAAGCTCAGGATTTTCTATTGTATCTATTAACAATTGCTCTGCCCCTCTAAGATAGAGAGGATAATTGAGTGCATCATGTAGATGCATTCCAACAAATTTTTTACCTTTGAATCTCTTTACTATCTCTTTCAACTCTTCATATCTCTTCTCTTTATAAGGATCGGGTGGCACAAAATGTTCAAGATCTTCTGGAGTCTTTATAGGACCCTCTAAGGGAATAGAAACTTCTTCCTCTGTATACTGTCGCTTTATTCCCCATTCATTTACAATGACTCTATCTTTAGCATCTATAACCCTTTCCTCGTAAAGCTTTGAAGGGGTATTTGTTAGAACAATATCTATGGGATACTTCTCACAGAAATCTAGATAATCTTCTCTTCCGGTAATCTTCTTTATAACCTTTCTATCAATAAGAAGCTCAAAGATTGGAACTCTATCTGGAACCCTACCTGAAAGAACAGTCAAAACCCTCTCATAAGAATTCATCTATTCCTCCATTATTATAGTAACTGGACCATCGTTTATAAGAGATACCTCCATATGTTCACCAAAGACACCTTCTTTTACTGTAAGGCCCTCTTCTCTTAAAAGTCTATTAAACTCATTCCAAAGCTCAATTGCAACATCTCTAGGTGCTGCCAGCTCAAAACCAGGACGTCTTCCCCTAGAAGTATCGGCATAAAGTGTAAATTGTGAGACAGAAAGAACCTCTCCTCCAACATCCTTAAGACTTAGGTTCATCTTTCCGTTTTCATCCTCAAAAATTCTTAAATTTGGAATCTTCTTTGCTATTTCTTTTACTTCTTTTTTTGTATCATCCTTACTTATGCCTACAAGTATAAGAAAACCTTTACCTATGGAAGAAACCACTTTACCATCCACCTTTACATCTGCAGACTTAACCCGTTGAATTACCACTCTCATCTGCTATGTATGCCTCCCAACAGAGATAACATCCTTCACTCCTCTTATAGCCCTTAAAATAGCATCACAATGATGTATATTCTGAACATCCAATACTATGTAAATATTTACCCTACCATTTTTCACCACTGCCCTTGCATCATAAACATTACTACCAAGATTAGAGATCTCGGTCAAAACATCTTTGAGTAAACCAACCCTATCTCTTGCATATACATCTATTCTTGCATTGAATTTGTGTATGTTATCCGCATGCCAGCGAACCCCTATTAATTTCTCTTTAGGTAGATTCTTTATATTTGTGCATTCTTTCCTATGAACGGTAATTCCCCTTCCCTGAGATATATAACCTATAATCTCATCACCAGGTAATGGACTACAACATTTTGCTAATCTTATAAGGAGATTATCTGCACCATCAACATACACACCTGTACTTTCTTCTTTCTTAGGTAAACTTAGGATCTTCTCTTCTTTTGTACTCTTCTGTAATACTTGGAATATCTGCTGTGGAGTAATCTCTCCATTTCCTACTGCAAGAAAGAGCTCTTCAGGGTCTTTTAGCTCAAAGGCTTCAAGTAGGGGTGCCCAATCAAGCTCCTTCATCTTATCAGGGAGGTCACCCTGTATCCTCTTGAGCTCTTTATCTAAAATCTCCTTACCCCTTAATATGTTCTCTTCTCTCTGTAATCTCTTAAAATATTGCCTTATCCTGTTTCTTGCAGAAGTAGTAGCTACAAAAGAGAGCCAATCCAGGCTTGGAGTAGCAGATTTAGATGTAAGTATCTCAACTATCTCTCCACTATTGAGTTTATAGTCTAGTGGTACTATCCTACCGTTTACCTTGGCACCAACACATCTATTACCAATCTCTGTATGTATACGATAGGCAAAATCAATAGGTGTAGACCCCTTAGGAAGAGAAACAACATCACCTTTTGGGGTAAATACAAAAACTTCATCCTCAAATAGGTCTACCTTTACCTGTTCTACAAACTCTTTAGCATCCTGCATATCCTTCTGCCATTCAAGGAGTTGCCTGAGCCAGGAAAGCTTTATGTCAAAATCCTGATCAGTTCTACCCTCTTTATACTTCCAATGTGCTGCTATACCGTACTCGGCAATCCTATGCATTTCATACGTCCTAATCTGTATCTCTAAAGGTTCACCCCTAGGACCAATAACGGTAGTATGAAGACTTTGGTACATATTAGACTTTGGAACCGCTATATAATCCTTAAACCTTCCAGGGATAGGTTTCCAAAGTGAATGTATGATTCCAAGAACAGTATAACAGTCCTTAGTCGAATCCACTATAACCCTAATTCCAAGTAGGTCATAGATCTGGTCAAATGTGAGGTTGTCCCTTTGCATCTTCATATAGATACTATACAGATGTTTAGGCCTTCCCTGTATATCTGCCTTTATTCCTAGAGAATCAAGATTAGACCTTATTATAGATATAGCCTCCTGTATGTGTTCTTCTCTCTCTTTTCTAGTCTTGGCAACAAGTTTTGATATCTCCCTATACTTTTCAGGTTCTAGATACTTAAAACTAAGGTCCTCAAGTTCCCACTTTATTCTCCACATACCAAGTCTATGGGCAAGAGGGGCAAATATATCTAAAGTCTCTTTAGAGATTATCTTTTGTCTATCTGAAGGAAGATATGAGAGAGTCCTCATATTGTGAAGCCTATCGGCAAGTTTTATAAAGATTACTCTGACATCCTTTGCCATTGCTAAAAACATCTTACGGAGGTTCTCCGCTTGACGTTCCTCTCCACTTAAGCTGGTAAGTTTACTAAGTTTTGTTACACCATCAACTAATGTAGCAATCTCTTGACCAAATCTCTTCTCTATCTCCTCTATAGATACACGTGTGTCTTCAACTACATCGTGAAGTAGTGCAGATGCTATAGTAACTGCATCAACATCCATACTAGAGAGGATTTTTGCCACTTCTAACGGATGAACAAAAAACTCCTCGCCTGATCTACGCTTCTGCCCATTATGAGCAGAAAGGGCAAATTCATAGGCAGATACTATAAGATTCTTACCAATTTCATCAAACTTTTCTAAAATTTCAAAAGGGAATAGACATCATAACCTTTCAGTTGCTCCCTTGCCTTAAATTCTGTAAGTTCAACAAGAAAGGCAAAACCTACTACCTTGCCTCCCAATCTCTCTATAAGATTTTTACATGCCATAGCTGTTCCACCTGTGGCAATAAGGTCATCAGCTATTAGGACCTTCTCGCCAGGTTTAATAGCATCCTTATGAATCTCCAATACGTTCGTCCCATATTCTAAAGCGTACTCTTCCCTAATACTCTCATACGGTAGTTTACCAGGCTTTCTTATAGGCACAAAGCCTGCGGATAACTCTAATGCTAGAGGAGCACCTATTATGAAGCCTCTAGCTTCAACAGCAGATACCACATCAACGCCAAGGTCTCTAAAATTATCAGCTAACATTGATATTGCAGACCTAAATGCATCTCTATTCTTAAGAAGTGGTGTAATATCCCTAAAAAGTATCCCTTTTATAGGGAAATCCGGTATGTTTCTTATAAACTTAGCTAGTTCAACTATTTCCACCTTTCAATCCTCCTATTCCTACGATTTTTCCAATTCCCTTTATGCTGTAAACTAAGTCTATACAGTTATCCATAATAGTACTTTCATCCAAGTCAAAAACCTCAAATCTCTTTCCTTCCTCCTCTATTATAATGCTTTTTGAATTACTTTGCATTTCTCTTCCAACAATCCTTACACCTCTAGCGATGAATATTGGTCTAGGGTTTCCCATTCCAAATGGTTCAAGGAGAGACAATTGATTTAGAAGAATCGGATTTATTTCTCTAAGAGGCAAATCAGCATCTATCTCTACTAACTCTTCTCCCTCAATATGGACACTACTATCAAGTATATTTTTAAGATTATCCACTTCGTCTTCTTTTATGGTTAAACCTAAGGCATAATGATGTCCCCCAAACTTTAGAAACATACTCTTAAGTGGAAAGAGTACCGAGTATATATCAACCTCTTCAGGACTTCTGACAGAAAACCTTACTATATCTCCCTCCTTTTTACCAACAAATGCCGGTCTATTAAACATATCAACAAGTCTAGATGCTACTATACCAAGGACACCTGAATGCCAAGAATCAGAATACTCAAGTATAGTAGAACCAAGGGTTTTTCCTTCTAATCTTCTAATAATCTCCTCTAAAATTTTATCTACTAGTCCTCGTCTACTTCTATTTTTCTCTTCAAGTTGCCCAGAAAGGACTTTAGCTCTTACCGGATCTGAAGTCAATAATAACTCTATTGCAACATCTACAGAGCCAAGTCTACCTGCCGAATTTAACCTTGGGACTAATGTTAGAGAGAGGAGTTCAGCACTTAACATACTATCCTCTATACCTGAACTTCGCATAAGGGATAAAAGGCCTATCCTCGGAGAGAATTTTAGTCTATTTATACCTCGCTTTACTATGATTCTATTCTCTTCAGTTAAAGGAACGATATCCGCTATTGTTCCTAAAGATACCAAATCCAATGTCTCTTCTAGATAAGAATCTTCATCTAGTAAACTCTTTACTAATGCCCTAGCAAACTGCCAGGCGACCCCAACCCCAGAGAGTTGTCTAAATGGATATAAAGAGTCTTCTCTTTTTGGATCTACTATTGCTATCGCTTTAGGTAAAGACTCGGTAACATTGTGATGGTCAATCACTATAGTATCTATCCCAATAGAACTTGCATATTCTATAGAAGAAAAAGAAGACACTCCGCAATCTAAAGTTATTATTAAAGAGGCATTTTGCTTTCTTATCTTCTCTATAGCCTCTATATTCAAACCATAACCTTCGGTAAGTCTATTGGGTATATAATAAAAGACATCAAAACCTAGCCCTTTCATCGTATGAAAGAGAGTAGCAATAGAGGTAAGGCCATCTACATCGTAATCACCATACAAACAAACCCGCTCCCTATTAACAAGGGCCTTTTTTACCCTAGATATGGCTATCTCAACATCTGGAAGCAAAAAAGGATCTGCGATACCCTCTATAAAAGGAGATAAGAATCTCTTAGCTAAAAAAGGAGAGGAAATTCCTCTCCCAACAAGGATCTTCGCTATTGGCGGAAGGATACCCAGGCTATTACTAAGGTCCTTCCAATCAGGAGGGCAGTCCCTAAGTATAAACCGCATAAGTATAAATTAACTTTTTTGTTCGCCCTCAGCCTTCTCTTGAGTCTGAGAAGAACTCTGAGATATATAGTAACTTTTCAATCTATTCTCCTTTTCAAATAATTCTCTCTCTAGGCTTCTAAACCTTCTTTTAATTGCCAAATCTTGAGGTACCCTAGCTATAACCGCTATAAGAAAACCTATAACAAATGCTATAAAAAGGGCTAAAGCTAGGCTTACCTCCTTAGTACCCCAAAAATAATTTAGATTTATTGGATAGTTATTTATCTGTACAAACAACGCAATAAAAAAGGCAACGATAAAGACTATGACCAGATATAAATACATCATACTATTTCACCTCCTTTTCCTCCTTACCGAAGGAGCCTTTGGATTAACCTGCTTCTGAGGAGTCTCAATAACCTTGGTCACACTTGGAGGTGTCGATATAGACTCTTTTTTAAGCTTCTCCTCCTCTTCTAACCACTCCCTCTTCCTAAGGAGGACTAATACTGGTGCAGCTATAAAGATAGACGAATAACCTCCAGTTGCTATTCCAACCGCAAGCCCAAAGGCAAAGTCTTTTATAGCAGAGCCACCAAGGAAATATACCACCAATACCGCAATTATTGTAGTAAGGACTGTATTTACACTTCTAGTAAGGGTCTCTAATAAGCTCCTATTAACCAGTTCTGGGAAAGTTTCCCTTGAATCTCTAGGTCTGAGTTTTAAGTTCTCTCTAATCCTATCGAATATAACAACGGTATCGTTTATAGAATAACCAACAACTGTAAGAAGTATAGCTATAAATGGAGTATTTATCTCCTTCTGAGTAAGGATAAATGCTAATATAACAAGACATATATCGTGGATAAGAGCAATATCTGCTGCCAAAGCCATATCAGGCTTAAATCTTACACTTATATATATAACCTGAGCTATCAATCCAAGGACAGTTGCTATAATAGCAGCTCTCTTAAGTTCAGCTCCTATAACAGGTCCTATAAATTCTTGGCGGACAAGTTCTGCACCACTAAAATTTTCAGAGAGCTTTTTAGTTATAGCCTCTCTAGTTTTATTGGATAACTCTTTAGCCCTAATAATAACACCATTCTCTTCTGTCTTCTGTATAAATGTCTTCTCTAGGTTAAATTCGGTAAGTAATGGTCTTATTTCTCCTACATTATCGAAAGGTTTTCCTAATCTATACTCTATTAAAGTTCCTCCAACAAAATCTAATCCCCAATTGAGCCCTTTTGTAAAGAATAATAGCAAAGAAAGAACAATAACTATTACCGCAGCTCCTAACCAGAGAGATGTATATTTTATAATGTTTACCTTAGACTTCTCAAAGTATCCCATAGGCTCCTCCTATATCCCAAACATCTTAGCGCTTTTAATGACTCTTAAACGTTCAAAAAGCTGGAATAGAATTTGCGTTACTATCACAGCTGTAAATAAGCTTATCACAGTCCCAAGTACAAGCATCACAGCAAAACCTCTTACAGGACCAGTTCCAAAGTAAAACAAAACTGCTGATGCTATTAGTGTAGTTATCTGAGAGTCTAAAATTGGCGCATAAGACCTTTTAAATCCTGCCTCAATACTTGCCATTAAAGATTTTCCTTTTCTAAGCTCTTCTTTTATCCTCTCAAATATGATCACATTTCCATCTACAGCCATACCTACACTCATTATAAGTGCAGCAATACCTGGTAATGTAAGGGTAGCCCTAAGAGCAGAAACTAAACCTATCAAAAGGGCAACATAAACAATAAGTGCTATATCAGCTATAATTCCAGGGAATCTATAATAGATAAGCATAAATACCATCACCAGAATCACCGCTATGATTCCTGCCCTTATACTGGCATCTATAGTATCTTTACCAAGGGTGGGACCTACACGCTTCATCTCTATAAGATCTAAGGGAACTGGTAAGGCACCAGCCCTTAGAAGCACCGCCAATTAAGTTGCGGAATCAAGAGTAAAGTTACCCTCTATCTGACCCTTTCCATCTGGTATCTCAGAACGGATTACAGGACAACTTATAACAACACTATCTAATGTTATGGCAAGATACTTTCCTATATTCTTTTTTGTAAATTCAGCAAAGATCTTCGCTCCCTTTGGATTAAACTCTACTTCAACTACAGGTCTTCCATACTGATCATAACCAACCCTAGCATCCTTAAGGTCTGCCCCGGTAAGTATAATAGGGGCATCGATTAACTTTGTTCCTTCTTCAACATACTTGGTCCCTGTATCTTTAAACTCCAAAAGGGCAGTCTTACCTATAAGATCTATAGCAGACTGAGGGTCTTGCTGATATCCTGGAAGTTCTACTACTAATCTCCTTTCTCCCTCCCTTTGAATTATTGGCTCTGTAATACCAAGCTGATTTACTCTAGAATCTATGATAGCCTGAACTCTATTAAGGGTATCTCCAGTCACTTTTACTTCAGGAGTATCTTGGGCTTCAAATACCAAATGTACCCCACCTTGTAAGTCTAGTCCCAGCTTCAAAGAATACCTCATAAAGGTCCATACACTCAAACCTACTAACGCTATAATTATTACCACTTTAATTGGAAGTCCTATCCGCATATTACCTCCTACCTAGTAAAGAATTTTACTTAAGAACATAGCTGTTCTTTCCTCTTTTGGATTAGAAAAGATCTCTTTTGGAGTTCCTTCCTCCACAATGCAGCCATCATCCATAAATATTATCCTAGATGCAACCTCTTTTGCAAAACCCATCTCATGAGTAACTATAGCCATTGTCATTCCATCATTCACTAAAGCCTTCATAACATCTAGGACTTCTTTTATCATCTCGGGATCCAAGGCAGAGGTTGGTTCATCAAAAAGCATTATATCTGGCTGCATCGCCAAAGCTCTTGCTATAGCAACCCTCTGTCTCTGTCCACCAGATAACTGACTTGGATACGCATACAACTTATCCCCTAAGCCCATCCTTTCTAAAAGAGCCCTAGCAATCTGCTCAGCCTCACCTTTAGATAAACCCTTTACCTTCATAGGGGCAAGGATGACATTGTCCATAACATCTAGATGGTTAAAGAGATTTATATGTTGAAAGACCATCCCAATCCTTTCTCTGACCTTATCTATATCTCTTCCATCCATCTTTGTTATATCTACACCTTCAAATATAACCCTACCAGAGGTTGGTCTTTCAAGAAGATTTATACACCTTAATAGAGTACTTTTTCCAGCACCACTAGGTCCTATAATCACAACAACCTCACCCTTATCAATATTGAGATCTATCCCCCTAAGGACCTCTAATTTCCCAAATCTTTTATATATCTTCTCTAGTCTAATCACTTACACTCATTCTCCTCTCTGCATATCTAACAATTAAAGAGAGTGGTAAAGTGATCGCTAGATATAGAAGAGCAACTACCGTCAAGACTTCAAAACTTCTAAAGGTCCTGCTGGTAATCTCTCTTCCTACCCTCATAAGTTCAGCTATTGCTATCGTTGAGGCAAGTGAAGAATCCTTTAACATAGCAATAAACTCATTTCCTAATGGAGGAAGTATCCTTTTAAAAGCCTGAGGAAGGATTATGTATCTCATAGCCTGTAGATAAGATAACCCAAGAGACCTTGCCGCTTCCATCTGCCCCTTTTCTATAGACTGAATTCCTCCTCTAAATATCTCAGTAACATATGCACCACTATTTATACCCATAGCGATAACCGCAGCGGTAAAAGGGGGAAGATTTATTCCTAAAGAGGGAAGTCCAAAGTAGACAAGGAATAGTTGAGCTAAGAGAGGAGTCCCTCTTATTACTTCCACATATATTGTAGAGGGAATTAAAAGAAGTGGATTCCTCGAAACCCTAGCTATTCCACCAAAGATACCAATAATTACCCCTAATCCCACTGAAATAATAGTAAGCTCCACAGTCATTAAGGCACCCTTTCCTAAAAGGGGAAGTATACTTCTCAAAAATGAAAAGAAAGATTCATTAGCAATAAGCTGGCGTTACCAACTAGCCCACTTCTCTCTGAGCTTTTCTATAACTCCCTCCTTCTTCAACCTAGCTATAACTATATTTATCTCTCTTAGAAG
>JAOACC010000011.1 GCA_026418035.1 bacterium | reverse complement strand
CTGAATCATTCTTAAAACTGTGTTAAAATGTAGAGAGCTAATTAAGAATAAGGCAGGTGAAGATAATGAAGGCATTAGTGTACTATGGTCCAAGGGATATAAGGATATCGGAGATAGAAAAACCAAAGATTAATAAAAATGAGGTTCTTGTAAAGGTAGAGGCTTGTGGAATCTGTGGCTCTGATGTTCATGGATATCTAGGGATAACCGGAAGAAGAATTCCTCCTATGGTTATGGGACATGAATTCACAGGTATCGTTGAAGCCTTAGGTGGAGATATAGAAGATATCTCTATAGGTGATAGGGTAGTTGTTTATCCAGCAAGATTCTGCGGTAGATGTGAATTTTGCAAGGTTGGACTAACAAATCTTTGTATTAATAGAACCGTCTTTGGAGTAATGAGTGTGAATGGTGCTATGGCTGAATACGTAGCTGTTCCAAGAGAAAATATCTTGAAATTACCTGATAATATAGACTTTATCAAAGGAACATTCCTAGAACCACTTTCAGTTGCTTATAGGGCAGTTAAGACAGCTGGAGATATATTAAATAAAAATATCTTGATAGTTGGAGCTGGAACTATTGGACTGTTGATACTTCAGGTAGTGAGATTTGGTGGTGCAAGAAATATTGTAATCTCGGATGTAAACGACAGACGTCTTGAGATAGCAAGAAAACTTGGAGCAGATATAACTCTAAATCCAGAGAAAGAAGACGTAAAAGTATCGGTATCTCATAATATTCCAGATGGTATAGATGTAGCATTTGAAGCGGTTGGACTAGAAGTAACGGTAAATCAAGCCTTAAATATCTTAAAAAATAGAGGGACCTGTGTATTCGTAGGAAATGCCATGAAAAATATTACTATAGATATGCAAAATATAGTAACAAGGGAGTTAAGAATACTTGGAACCTATACCTTTACAGTAGAAGAGTTTAAAGAGTCAATAAACCTTCTTGAAAAAATAAATACAAAAGAGATGTTAAGTAAAATAGTCCCTCTTGAAGAGGGACCAGAAGCATTTGAGGAGTTAGCTAAGAAAGACAGTAATATCTTAAAGGTGGTTCTAAGAGTATAGCCTCTCTACACTTCCTTTTATCCCATATATCGCTATAAGCTCTCTTATTTTGTCTGCAACCTTAGAGCAGGCAAAGGATATATCATTATTGCTCTCTCTCAATCCACTTTCATAAGCCTGTCTTATCTCTGTCCCTATGTTTATCTTTGTGATCCCGTTTTCTATCGCTAGCTTGAGATATTCTATCTTTATACCAGAGCCTCCATGAAGGACTAAGGGTCTTTGAGTAACTTCTTTTAATCTTTTTAGGTGCTCTATGTCAAGCTTAGCCGAAATCTTTTTCTGATCTTTTGCTACACCAGATATTGCTCCATGAATATTCCCAATGGCTACGGAAAGCCAGTCCACATTAGTCTCTTTCACAAAGACCTCTGCAGATTCTACAGATGTAAATCCTTTCTTAGAGCTAAATAATTCCTCATATGGAGGTAGAGGACCCTTTTCATGTCCAAAGACTGCTCCAAGCTCTGCCTCAACCGGAATACCTCTAGGATGAGCCATCTCTACCACCTTCTTTGTACAGGCTATGTTTTCTTCTAATGATAATCTAGAGCCATCAATCATAACGGAGTGATACCCCAATTCTAAGCCTTCTCTTATAAGTTTCTCCCAATCTACCAGATTTCCATCTTCATCTATAACAGGGACATGGTCAAGATGAAGCCTTGTATAGTGAAGGTCAGCATATTTGTAAAATTCTTCTGCCACATCAGCAAAACTCTTAGCTCCAAATTTTTCTACATCAGGCCGAGATACCTCCACTAAGCCAAAGGTCTTTTCTTCTTTTAAGGTATCAACTATGGTCTTTACCATAGGGAGATAAGCGGTATTAAAAGCAGGTATAAGTATTCCAAGCTTCCATGCTTTATTCATTATCTCGTTTACTTCCACCATACTCTAAACTCCCTTCTTATAATCTATAACTAATAGTCTAAAAGGTGGTTCATCTTCCTCTATCGTTGGAAATCTACCAATTGGTTCTAGGAATCTATTATCTATATTATCATCATTTACAGAAGAGACCTCTCCTAAAAGAGTAAAACCTGTTCCCTTCTCTCCCCAGAATTTATGGTAGACCTTGGGGAATAAGGTTATGCTTTCTCCAGGGGTTAGTCTTATAATTGTCCCTGCCGGAGCGGTATAATTTCTTCCGTCCATTGAGATATGAACAGGGGCATCTGCAAGCCCTCCATCTTCGGTAGAGTTATAAAGCTGTATCAATACATTACCCCCACCACGATTTATAATGTCCTCCATCTTGCTCCAATGAAAATGGAATGGAGTTATCTGCTCTTCTCTAACTATAAGGATCTTTTCTGCATAAGGCTTTATATACCTCTTTATATTTAGGTTTCCATTTCTTATAGTAAAAAGGACTAAACCTTCTCTATAGAAATCTCCCTTGCCAAAGTCAGTTATATCCCAACCAAGCATATTGTCTCTTATCTCATCATACTCCTCTTTTTTATCTTTCCAATCTTCAGGAGTCCAATGGGCAAATGGGGGAAGATAAAAATTCATCCTCTCTATGAAAGAGATAGATTCTTTTAAGATTCTATTTATCTCAGAACGCTTCATACTTATCACCTCTTTATTTTTTATCCTTTAATGCAGAACATAACATAATCTCTACGAGGTCTTCATACTCTATACCGTAAGCCTTAGCCATAGCAGGAAGATCACTCAAATCGGTCATACCTGGAATGGTATTTACTTCAAGAACATATGGATTATCATCTCTATCTGTAACAAGGTCTACCCTTGAAAATCCAACACATCCTAAAGCCCTGTGAGCTAATATAGCTAATTCTTGAGCCAGTTTATATTTTTCTTCATTCATCCTTGCGGGGATTATAAATTCTGTCATCCCAGCTGTATATTTAGCGGTATAATCATAGAACTCTTTCTTAGGAACAAGTTCTAAGATAGGTAAGGCTACAAGTTCACCCTCTATCTCTAAAACTCCTACCGTGATTTCTCTTCCCTCTATATATTTTTCTATAAAGATATCACCAAATTTATCTATCGTTTCTCTTACTATAGGTTCTAGATCTTTTTCTTCTCTTATTATACTTACACCTATGCTAGAACCTTCTGAAACTGGTTTTACTACTAGAGGCAAACCAATAACTTCAAGAGTTCTATAGATAAAACTGTCTAGCCTTTCATTACCATTCAGGCTTACATAAATAGGGGTAGGTATACCAGAAGCTGTAAATATCTTTTTACTTGCAACCTTATTCATAGCAAGGGACGAAGCCAAAACACCAGAACCTGTATATGGTATGCCGAATGTCTCTAAGAATCCTTGAACAGTTCCATCTTCACCTGGTTTTCCATGTAGAGCTATAAAGACTATATCCCCCTTTAATACCGGTTCCCAGCCATCTTCCTTAGGATCAACTATGGTAGTATTATAACCTTTTTTTATCAATGCCTCATATATCTTCTTCCCAGACCTTAAAGACACTTCCCTTTCTCTTGATATCCAACCACAAACGACAATAATCTTCTTATCTTTTAGCGAACTATGATTCATAGAATACCCCTTTCTAGATTAAATGTGCTCTTCTGTCTTTCTGAACTTAAAGATTGTATCGAACATTCCTATCCAGGTTACTATCTGAGAAAAGAAAGGCTGAAAGATGATAAAGATAAATATAACAATCTTAATTGCCTTAGTTAATCCCCACTTCGAAAACCAAGAATTTACAACTAAAAGTCCATTAAGGAGGAAAAGAACACTAAAGATAACCTGAAGATTTATACCAATGTTGTATGATAGGCTCTTTGGATCTTTTATTCCAATAGCGGTAAGGATAAATGCAAGGAGAAATCCCAATATTGTTATTGGAGGGAGTCTTAGGTTAGAAAAAGATATTGTTGGTATCTCTATTTTAACTCTCCTTAGGATATGGTAAGCAATCCAATAGTTAATGGCAGAGATTATAACTCCTCCAACTAGAAGCATACTAGGTAGAGCCTGCTTTATAAATTTCATAATCTCCTGCCAATTCTTACTCATTGCATCTAATTGCTCAGTAGGTAATCCAAGTCTTTTATACATATCTATAACGGTAGGAAAAGTCTCTTCATACATCTTAAAATAGAGCTCAAAGGTATTTATACCCATAATGATAAAGGATAAAAAGGCAACAAGTACCACTCCACATAAAAATGCCAAAGCTCCCCAAAGAATAGTGCTATTAGCCCCTCTACCATTTTTTAGCATATAACCGAAGACTAGCCCTATAGAACCAAAGCTAGCAGAAAAACCTATTCCATAGAGAGGCTCAGTAAAGAGGATAAGTATAATACCTGCAACTATGAGAGCCATCAAGCCTGTTCTCAATGAGTGATGAAGGGATAGTATTACCAATGGAACAGGGAATAAAAAACTTATTATCGTTCCAATAAGGGGGATATATGACGCGCCTAATGCAAGTATAACCATAATAGCAGTCATAAGTCCGGCTTCTGCTATTTCTCTAGTAGAGAAACTCTGCATCTTTTACGGTCTCCTAATAAACTTTGCTATCTCAGAGATAACAAAAGGAATAAATGCACAGAGGATAATTGTATCTAAATTCATAACAGTAGGGATTACATTATTAAATAATTTAGCTAAAGGAGTAAAATAAACAGAAACAAAGAGTGCCCCCAGAGAACCAAGGATAGAATAGAATAAAAACTTATTAGTAAATAAGTTTATCCTATAAACCGGGGTTTCAAAGGATCTAGCAGAAAATACCCTAATAAGCTCTGATATAACAAGTGTCATATAAGCAACTGTCCTAGCCTCATTTAGATTATTACCACGATATACTAAGAAGAAACTCAAAAGGGTAGCAAATGCTATGGCTATACTCTGAGTAACTATTATTCCCATATGATAACCTGTAAGCAGTGGTTCTTTCTTACCTCTAGGAGGTCTAAACATTATCTCTTCTTCTCCTGGCTCCATACCAAGTGCAAGCGCAGGGAAGCTGTCTGTAACTAGATTTAGCCATAAGAGTTGAAGGGGCAATAATGGAGGTGGATAACCTAAGACAATGGCTGTAAACATAATAAGAACCTCTCCTATATTACAGGAGAGAAGGTAAACTACAAACTTTCTTATATTCTCATAAATAGTTCTTCCCTGAAATACAGCAGAAACTAAAGTGGCAAAGTTATCGTCCAGAAGAACCATATCGCTAGCCTCTTTAGCAACCTCTGTTCCTGTCTGTCCCATAGCCACGCCTATATCCGATTTCTTTAATGCAGGAGCATCATTTACCCCGTCACCAGTCATTGCCACTACCTCTTGCTTTTTCTGAAATGCTTCGACTATTCTCAATTTATCTAGTGGATTTATACGAGCAAAGACACTCACTTCTTCTATATGCTCTGCCAATTCCTCATCAGAAGATTTAGCTAGATCATTGCTTGTAAGGACCTTTCCTTCTGGAAAATCCAATTCTTTAGCTATTGAATATGCAGTAACCTGATGGTCCCCAGTAATCATTACTGGTCTAATTCCAGCTCTTCTACAATTCTCTACCGCCTCTTTTACTTCAGGTCTAAGAGGATCCTTTAGGCAGAGAAGACCTAAAAATGTTAAACCACTCTCTACCTCTTCATCTGTCTGAGGAACCTTTTTACTCTTCCCTTCTGCAATAGCCAATATCCTTAAACCTTGAGAGGCTAAACCTTCAGCAACAGCAATTATAGCAGACCTTCTAGTATCCGTTATAGGAACAATTCTATTTTCTTTTACTAACTCATAGTTACATATATCAAGTATTACCTCTACAGCTCCTTTACTAACTATAAGATACTCATCATTAAATTTATGAACAGTACTCATCCTTTTTCTCTCAGATGTGAATGGAACTTCATATATCCTAGGATATGCAGATCTCAAGTCGTTTATCATTCTGTCTGGCAACCAAGAGATGAGGGCAATCTCCGTTGGATCTCCAGAATCCTTAGTTGCATCATTACATAAGATCATTGCCCTTTGTATCTCGTAAGGCACATTAGTAGTATCAAGGGCTTCTCCTGAAAGGTGAAGAGCATCTGTATATATCTCAACAAGCGTCATACGATTCTGTGTAAGTGTCCCTGTTTTATCTGTACATATAACAGTTACAGAACCAAGGGTCTCTACAGCTGGTAAGTTTCTAACTACAGCTTTTCTTCTAGCCATCTCTGCCACACCTAGGGCTAATACTATAGTTACTACCGCAGGTAAGCCTTCTGGAATAGCAGCAACCGCTAAGCTAATACTAGTAAGGAACATCTCTTGGAAGGGAATTCCTCTTATAATACCCATAATAAGTATTACAGCACAGACAACAACAAATGTTAAACCAAGAATCTTACCCAAGACATCCAACTGAATCTCCAGAGGAGTTTTATCCTTCTTTACTTCTTTTATCTTAGAGGCTATCTGACCTAGTTTTGTCTTAACTCCAGTGCTTGTTACTAGAGCCTTAGCCCTTCCCTTTGTAACTGCTGTTCCCATAAAGACCATATTTTCCTCACTAGGAGACTCCCCACCAGTTATAGAGGTCTTAGAAACAGAAACAGATTCTCCCGTAAGGGTGGACTCATCAACCATAAAACTATAGACTTCAACCAATACCCCATCACAGCTAACCTTGTCTCCAGCTTCTAAGATTAAGACATCTCCAGGGACAACCTCTCTAGAGGGAATTGTCTGGACCTTTCCATCTCTGAGGACCTTGCTTGTAGGATTAGAAAGCTTTTTAACAGCCTCTAAGGCGGATTCTGCTCTACGCTGTTGAACTACACCTAGGGTAGCGTTTAAGATTGTTATACCAATTATAACCAGGGTATCTATTAGTTCCCCAAAGAAAGCCGAAATAATAGCAGCAACAATAAGAATTAAGACAAGCATACTTTTGAATTGGTCTAAAAATTGAGCTAGAAGGGTAGGTCTGGGTGGCTCAGGTAATTCATTATAACCGTAAGTCTTTAACCTTTTACTTGCCTCTTCACTACTTAAGCCTAAGGATAAATCTAAGTCCTTAAGTAATTCCTCCAAATATCATCCCTCCAAAAATATTAATGAATATTCATTATACGCTAGCATCAGACCAAGA
>JAOACC010000069.1 GCA_026418035.1 bacterium | reverse complement strand
AGAGACAGGGTCTATACAGTGGTCTTCTCTGTTTACATCTGCAAATACGGGTATAGCTCCTGCCTGAACTATGCAGAAAGATGAGGCGATAAATGTATAAGGAACCGTTATTACCTCATCTCCTGGTCCAATATTTAATGCGCCAAGTGCGGTATGAAGAGCACTTGTCCCACTTGATGTAGAGATTGCATATTTTGATCCACACCACTTGGCAAATTTCTCTTCAAACTCCATACCTTTTGGTCCTGTCCAATAATTAACTCTACCACTTCTTAAGACATCTACTACTGCTTGGATTGTTTCTTTATCAAACCAGGGCCAGGTTGGAAGTTTTTCTCTAATAACTGGTTCTCCACCCTCTATAGCCAACCTTTGATTAGCCATAATATTCACTCCCTTCTTAAAGTTATCTGTAACTTACTCTTACTTGACTCATAGCAAGCCTCTATGATCTTTAAATTCCATAATCCTATCTCTCCAGGGATAGGGGGCTCTTTATCATTTTCTATGGCTGATGAGAATGCCTCTATCTCTGCCTGATAGATGTTTACGAATGGAACCTCTATCTTTATTCCATTTTCTATTTCCCTTATCTGAGATGCATCGTAACCTTTTGAATCCTTTTCTAGAAATATTACCATCTTTCCATAAGAGGATTGACCTATTGTCCCTTCCGCTAGTATACTACCTTTTGTCCCATAGACCTCTAATCTATTTTTACTTGAATTATCGGGAATATTGAAATAACTATCTATGACTCCGTGTGCTTTATTTTTAAATCTTACCATTACAACACTTGAATCTTCCGACTTATAGTTATGTATAGCATTATCCGCGAAACAGGATACTGTTTCTATCTCTGTATCTAATATGTATTCCAAAAGGTCAAGACAGTGACTTCCCATATCTATCAGAGCTCCTCCGCCTCCTAGGACAGGGTCCTGTCTCCAAGCTCCCGGGATAGGTGGATACCAACATGAGAGTTGAGCCCTAGCAAATACAATTTCACCCAGTTCTCCATTCTTTACCATCTCCTTAGCTCTATTATGTAAAGAGTGGAACCTCATCATATAACCAACTCCAAGTTTTACATGACTTCTCTTACATATATCTATAATATCTTTTGCCTCTTTTGAATTTAAGGCTAACGGCTTTTCACAAAGTATATGTTTACCAGATAGAGCCGATTTTATAGTCTGTTCCTTATGGAGATATACGGGGGTTGCAATATATACAGCCTGAATACGAGTATCGTTAAGGATGTCTTCTATATCTGTAAAGTATTCTACTCCAAATTTTTCCCCCACCTCTTTTGCCTTATTTTTATCTATATCCATAACCGAGATAAGTTTTGCATTCTTTGCCTTTGTAATTCCCTCAGGGATAGTTCTTCTGTAAGCTATCCCTCCACATCCAATAACACCCCAATTAATCATAGAGACCTCCTATTTATGTAACTTAATAAGCTCTTCTTCATAAATTTTTAATCGAAGTGGAATTGGTTCTTCCCATCTCTTTTTAAAGGAAAACCCAGCAATAATCCAAATTTCACCAGGCTCTTTTTCAAAGAGATAGGGATAACTTAATTGTCCACCCGGTTGACGAGCAATAACTATTGGTTTCATCCACGTTCTACCATCATCTTCTGAAAAGGTTATCGATAATTCCTCCCTAAACCAGGAAGATAAAACTTCTGAATGCTGAGGTAAATATGGCCTTTTATAAGTTTCACTTTCAGGATTGACTCTATTCCAGACCAATACTAACCGGCCACTACGAAGTCTCAATAAATAACCTGGAGAACTACTTGCATCTATGGTGCTTGGCTTTATAATTCTCCAGTATCTACCACCATCTTTAGATATAGCTTGCCAGAAGTAATCAAGATTAGTTCTAATTAACATAATAATTTCTCCACTATTTAGTTCGGCAAGAGTCGGTTCAGTTGCCCCGTCATGATGTCCATGTCCACCTAGGTCTATGATATTACTCCTTTTCCAGGTTTTCCCTTCATCATCCGAATAACAAGAGAAAACGATAAACCTACCAGGAGAATCTACTAGGTGCGATACAGGAAAGACAATTCTTCCTTGTGATGTTTGTATGAAACCAAAAAAATTAGCATTGTATCCTTCCACTACTTTTTGATTATCTATCCAATTTTCTCCACCATCTATACTCCTTACAGACCAGACTTCTAACTTGCAATCTTTTCCTGGTTCTTTATTTATTTCATCCCATATAAAATGATAAGTTTTAAAGTTAAGATAGACTAAAACAAGGGTATTATTTGAGGTTTGTAAAAGATAGTAAGAAGCAGGTTCTTTAGAATTTATCCCCTCACATATAAACTTTGCTTCAGACCATGTTTTCCCTCCATCTATACTCTTCCTAATGCCTTCTGTATCAATAGTAAGAAGTGTCCCATCTTTTAACACAACAAATGGCCCATTTTTATCTATCTCTAACTGCTTAGTAATTGGATGAATCCATCTTTCTCCTAGATTTTCATTCATAATTGATCTCCTCTCTTCTATAATATTCCTAATTCTTTAAGAGTAGATTCTACTGTTTTCTTAGTATCTTTATCAGCCGGGCAAAATGGTCTGCAGGTATAATCATCACATATCCCTTGAAGTTTCAAGCCATATTTAATGGCTTGAATCCATGAATCTTTACAGAATCTTAGTAATTGATTAACTTTATTCTGTAATTCTTCCGCCTCTTTAATTCTACGTTCTTTCGTAGCCTCATATAGTTCTATAAATATCTTTATAGCTACATTTCCTACTCCCGTTACTAACCCATCAGCTCCTGCTAATAAAGCTTCTTTTAATCTTCTTTCATCCCCTTGGAGCACAAAAAATTTATTACTCTTTAAACTGAGTAATTTTGAAAAAAATTCATAATCGCAAGAGCTATCTTTAATTCCAATAATATTTTGATGTTTACTAATTTCTGCTACAGTGTCAAATTCAAGCTTAATCTTAGTCATTATTGGGTTATGATATATGACTACAGGCAAAGGGCTCCTTTCAGCTATTTCAGTATAAAAGCTAGATACTCCTTTCTGATTTAAGAAATAGAAGAATGGTGGAACTGATACCACAGCATCTACCCCTATTTCACTAGCTTTTAATATATTTCTTATTACCCTTTTTGTACCTGTATCAGAAACTCCTGCCAAAACAGGAATTCTTTTATTTACTACTTCTACTACTTTTTCTAAGAGATAAAACTTCTCTTTATCTTCTAGAGGAGCAAATTCTCCCATAGAACCAAGGGGGAATACCCCTGAAACCCCTGAACTTATAAGATGCTCCAATAATCTCTCTAAACTCTTCTCATCTATCGATTCACTATTATCGATAGGTGTTACTAAGGCGGGTATAACTCCTTTAATTTTCAGCATATCTCTCATCCCCTATTTATATAATTGATATATAAGAAACTTGTAGAGCATTAAATCCTCTTATTTTTTTACATTACCAACATACCGAACTCCGTAGGTTGTTTTTGATGAGCTCTGATCTTATTATTCTTTCAACACTATTATTAGCCATTACTTATCTCCTTTTTTTAACTGTAAGTCTACATATACCCTTTTCTCTGTCTATAAATTCGATATTGTAAAAGAACCCATATCTTTCTATAATCCTACGATAGAGAAGATCACAATGTTCACAGTAGCTAGGGTATTTCTTTACTCCAGTATTGTTTAATATATCTATAGAGGGACATTTCTTCATATATATCTCAAATTCGTTAATTTTTACTGTCATTTCATAATCTGCTTTCTCCTCTGTCAAAGTATGTGTCCAATATTCTTCCATACCTTTAATTCCCTTTTCTCTAACTAATCTATCTAGGTTAACAAGGAATTCTTCAGAAATATATTCCCAGAATTCAATTACAGCTTGCTTTCCATAATTTTCTTCTAGAAAAGAAAATAGTTCATTATAAGCTAGAATAAATTCTGTACAAGATATCATTTTGCCCTCCAAAACTTCTGAATACAACAAGCTTCTTCCTGGTTACTTTCCACACTACATATTAAATTTGTTTCTCTAGCTATAATATTATTAACTATTCTTGTCTGAATACAAAAGTCCTTATATATCGGATATCCAACCTCTTTTAAGTGAGTAATAGCTGGACATCTTTTAACTTTCAAGGTGAGTGAATCATTATTTCTTTCAACTTCAAAGATCCCTTCTTCTAACGTAAAAATTCTTCTCCAATATTCTTCTAGAGCTAAAAGTCCATTACTTTTTACTTCGTTTATTAAATTTAAATAACAATTTTCCCCTACTCTCTCTAAAAATTTCTGTAAATCCTTTTTACCATATCTTTCTTCTAAAAACTGAAAGGCGCAACTTAATGCCCCGTGAAAATCTTTATGTACTTTAGTGTTCATCCCAGATCACCTCAATTTTAATATGCCGCTTACAGGATCAACTGTAAGCGGCTTTTATTATTTCCCTATTGTTCTATAAAACACTGTTCAGGGTGGGCACGTGCTTGAGACCCATAGGTTAAGTCCTGTATCCAATTTTCAGGCCAGTTGTAAAAATTGTTTTTCACTAGAAAAATGTAAGGTAATTTTCTTCCGCCTGCACCGATAATCCAGAGATTTTTGGCGTGAAGTCTAAGAATTTCTCTACCAAGGTTATTTCTCTTAATGGGATCAACAGTAGTTTTATACTGTTCCCACAGTTCTATTACCTTTAATGCGTCCCCTTCTGGTTTTTCCCCTGCTTTACCTCCTGTTTGATACCATCTAGCCCATTCCCCAGCCCAAGCAGTCCAAGCTGTCATATTGAAGGCACTAATTCCTATAAGTAGGGGGTTTGTAGAGAATCCCTGAGTTACCACTTCATGTTCATTAGCATTTACTCTAGTTGCCCATAAAGTTCCAATTTCGTCTACCCTTACAGCTGTCTTGACACCAATGTCGTTCCAATACTTCGCTACCATATTGGCAACATCTATCCATTGAAGTGGCTGTCGTGTATCAAGAGTTAATTCTAATCTTTTGCCATCTGGTCTCATTCTCCATCCATCTGGACCACGTTTAAGTCCAATCTTATCTAAGATTTCTTCAGCTTTTTTAGGGTTATATTCTGCATAGACTTTTGCAAACTCTTCTTTATAAAGTGGTGAAGGGGGTACAATTGTTGGTTGTAGAGGTTCGCATAGACCGAAATATAATGCTTGGTTTATTTCTTCTCTATTTATAGCTAAAGACATAGCTTGTCGGAATTTGACATCCCTAAATATCTTCCTTAGAACAGGGTCTTTTACAGTCTGGTTAAACATTATTGTGGGTTCTCCTGGATAAAGCCCTGTCCATTTTACTACTCTATATCCGCCTTTTTCACGATTTGCCATATAGAGGTCATAATCCATAAGTTTAAATCCTACTCCTTGCATTTCTCCTTCACCAGCCATTATCTTTAGAAAACCCATCGACCAGTCAGAAACATAATATACTCTAATAGTATCTATATATGGTAGCTGATTTCCTTCCGGATCTATTTTCCAATAATATGGGTTTCTTTCTACCTTTATCCCATCAGCTCCCCAGGGCATAGTAGTACGCCAAGCCCAAATAGTTGGAAGTTCAGTATTTATAGTAGCATCGTTCCTTTTTGCAAAGAGTTGATACCAAAATTGTAATCCTGCTTCCTTTGTAATTGCCTCGAGTTTTTCTTTTGATGTATATCTAGGATGAAATTGTTTCAGATAATGTTTAGGAGCGTAAGGGAGTCTATTTGCAGCTAATTCGTAGAGGATTAACGGATAGGGCTGAACAAAACTTATCTCAATAGTGTAATCATCTATTTTTTTAAACTTAGCTGCTTCTCCTCCAATTAATAACCAGCTTGGTACAGTAGGGGTAAGTTCTTTGTTCAATATAATATCTTCATACCAGAACATAATATCATCTGCGGTAAAATACTCTCCGTCCGACCATCTTATCCCCTTTCTTAAGTATAGAGTTAAGGTTTTCATATCCTTTGAAAGATTCCATTTTTCTGCTATATTTGGCTCTATCTTTGTTAGTTCTGGTCCACAGATACGAACTAATGGTTCATAGGATATTAAGAAATGGACTCCATACCAAGCTATGGGGGAATATCGTCTCCAAGTTCCTCCATATTTCCCTATTTTATCAATTGGTTGGACAATTGCAGGATTCTGCGGTAATCTTTTTTCTACTGAAGGTAATTTCCCCTGTTGTACTAAATCTTTAAGTTGAGGGGCCTCATTAAATCTTGTAATCTTTTTCCCTGTAAGCTTTTGATAGTCAGTAAGGTTATACTGGCCTCCTGGAACTATCTTTTGCTGGGCAGAGGAGATAGAGATAATACTTATTGAGAGAATAAAAATCAATACTATGCTAATTAAGCCTTTCAAGGACCCTTTCATAATTCTTATCCCTCCTTTTTTTTATCAAGGATAACTTAAACCTCCCCTTCTTTTCCTCACCAAACTTGTATAAAAATTTTTAAAGCCCCTCAAAATTTTCTCTTAGCTACCACCTCCTATATAACCGTCTAATCTAGAATAAAGTAACTCTTTTACTGCTAAGGTGGCTGAACCTATGGAGCAGGCAAGAGACCCCAATTTGGAAATAACTATATCTGGAATAGGAGGAAGCGCATTAAGTCTTATAGTTCTCTCTATTGGTTCCAGTATGAGCTCTTCTGCCTTTGCTAATTCATCGGCTAAAATGATTAGCTCTGGGTTAAAGAAATTTATAATATTAGCTATGCCTATGCCTAGGTATTCACCCACCTCTTCGAATATGTTAAGTATAAACTTGTCTCCATTTTTACCAACGCGAATTATCTCTTCAAACAACTTACTTTCATCTTTTGGTTCAAACTCTGTATAAGCATTAATCTTTATACCTTCTAAAGCCTTTTCTATTATTGTCTCTGTAGATACATAAGCTTCTAGGCATCCATAGTTACCACATTTACACTTTTTACCATCCTTTTCTATTACCATATGCCCAAACTCTCCAGCACGGTCATTAGGTCCTGAGTATATAGAGCCATTAATAACTATCCCAGCACTTATACCTCTTCCTGCTCCTATACAGAGAAGATTATCCCTTCCTATTCCTGCACCATACCAGAGCTCTCCAAGTGTTATTGCTCTTACGTTGTCTTCTATAAAGAGGGGTATATTTATATCTTTAAAGAAATCATCTACTAATACATCTTTCCAACCTAGAACAGCTGAAAAGAGAACTTTTCTATTCTTTGGGTCTATGAGTCCAGGTATACCAAGACCAAGACCTATTATTGTTTTTTTGTCTATATCCTTAATGAGAGAATTGTATAGTTCTATCGAACCTTCAAATATATATTCTGGAGTAGATTTATCTATCTGAATTTTTTTATTTTTTAAAATCTCTCCATTTAATCCTATAATTACTCCAGTGATATAATGTGAGTCTATTTCGATTCCTACGGATAGATAGTCTAAATTACTTAAGGTGAGATTTATTGGTTTTCTGCCTCTTTTTGAAACAGATGATGGGATCTCAGTAATGAATCCTACCTTGATAAGTTTTTCTGTTATATTTGTAACAGTCGCAGGGCTCAAGGATGTTTTCTTAGCAATCTCGTACCTGTTAATGGGTCCATATTTTCTTATTGTATCTAAGACGAGCATTATAGAACTTTCTCTATTCAACTTTTACCTAGCAATCCTCCTTAATTTTATTTAATAAAATTATAACTCTAACTGTACTATACTGTCAAGAGGGACATAAAATTTGGTTTATCCTTGTTTTTATTTATGAAAAATATAAAGATTAAATATAAATAGGGGTTAGTTTTTATTTTGGTATATAAAAATATTGATTAAAACGGTCTTATCAGCTAAGAAACTCTTGTTGTCAATGGCCCCAACTATCAACCAACTTTGCAACAGTTACATGCAACAGATCTCTTGACTTAAGATTTTTCTCATAGTATTATACCAATCAAGACGCATAGTTCTAATAGGTTCCCCTCTGGGGATTAAAAGGGAAAGCGGTGAAAATCCGCTGCAGTCCCGCTACTGTAACCAGCGATAAGGGTTCTACAGTATGCCACTGGGAAACTGGGAAGGCGTAGAACCTATGCTGGAAGCCAGGAGACCTGCCTATTAGGATATGTGCCAGATCCTTCGAGGAAAGGAGGCTTGGCATTATGGAGAGATTAAATAGTTCATAACATATCTTTTCTTATTTAATCTAATATTTTGTCTTCTTATTGAGGTAACAATGGGGGAAGTATTCTACAGGAGGGAGAAATAAATGAGAAGATTTTTAAATATTTTGAATTTGATACTAGTTTTTGTGTTTATAGCAAATATATCTTTTGCTAGTAGCTTTCCTCTTACTGTTAAAGATGATGTTGGGCGAAAAGTAACTATTACTAAAGAGCCAAAGAGAATTATATCAACTGCTCCATCGGTAACTGAGACCCTATTTGCCTTAGGCTTGGAAGAAAAGATAGTTGGCGTTACTACCTTTTGTAATTATCCAGAAGAGGCAAAGACAAAGGAAAAGATAGGAACATTTCAAAGTCCAAATATTGAAAAGATCCTTGCTCTTAAGCCTGACCTTATAATAGCAACGGGTGGAGTTCAAAGACAAGTAGTAGAAAAACTTGAAGAACTTGGTATCCCAGTATTTGTTTCTTATCCTAGGACCTTAGAGGAAGTTATAAAAAGCATTTATACGATAGGTCGTATCTGTGGTGCAGAGAAAAATGCCAAGAATTTAGCTTTTGATCTAAAACTTAGAGTGGCAAAAGTTACTACTAAGGCAGCTAAAGCGAAATCTAAACCTAAGGTTTTCTTTGAGTTATGGCATGAACCATTAATGAGTGCAGGACCTGGTAGTTTTATAGATGACCTTATAAAGAAAGCAGGAGGAATAAATATAGCAGGTTCTGCAAAATCTGCCTATCCTATCTTTAGTCTTGAGCAACTTATAAAGGAAGACCCCGATATAATAATAGGTGCAGAATCTAGCATGGGAGGTAATCCTTTAGAGATTTCCAAAAGACCTGGTTGGGATACGCTAAAGGCGGTAAGAAATCAAAAAATTTATACGATAAATGATGATATAGTCTTTAGATCTGGGCCTAGATTAGTTTTGGCTCTTGAGATTATAGCTAGATATCTACATCCAGATCTTTTCAAATAATATAAACAGGCGGTAGCTAAAAGCTACCGCCTTAGATTAGTAGGTGATATCAAGGATGAAAAAAGCAAAGAGTATTATGATTCAAGGAACAGCTTCTTCTGTTGGCAAAAGCCTAATAGCTACTGCTCTATGTAGAATATTTACTTTAGATGGTTTTAAGGTGGCTCCTTTTAAGTCTCAGAATATGGCTTTAAATTCATTTATAACTATAGATGGTAGAGAGATGGGAAGAGCTCA
Source organism: bacterium (assembly GCA_026418035.1). Classification (GTDB taxonomy): domain Bacteria; phylum DUMJ01; class DUMJ01; order DUMJ01; family DUMJ01; genus DUMJ01. Next base: position 9,431 of record JAOACC010000069.1, on the reverse strand, counting down.
GGCGGTTCAGGCAGAGGCGTGTAATATAGAACCGTCTGCGCTTATGAATCCAATATTACTTAAGCCTTCAAGCGATGTGGGTAGTCAGGTAATTATAAAGGGTAAGGTATATAAGAATATGACTGCCCAGGAGTATCAGAGGTTTAAACCGGTTCTCAGAGAGATTGTAAAAGAAGCTTATGAAGAATTGGTTAGTCAGTTTGATATAGTTGTGATAGAAGGGGCAGGAAGTCCAGCGGAGATAAATCTTAAAGATAATGACCTTGTTAATATGGGAATGGCTGAAATAGCAGATTCTCCTGTGATTCTTGTAGGAGATATAGATAAGGGAGGAGTTTTTGCTTCTATCGTAGGAACTATGGTCTTATTAGAACAGAGAGAAAGAAGAAGGATTAAAGGGGTAATAATAAACAAGTTTAGAGGAGATGTTGAAATACTTAAGCCAGGCTTATTAATGTTAGAAAAAATGATAAAGAGACCTGTTTTAGGTGTTGTCCCTTATCTAAATATCCATATAGATGAGGAGGATAGTGCAACTGAGTATCTTAAGTTTTTTAAGAATACTGGAGATATAGACATAGCTATAATATATTTACCTCATATTTCAAACTTCACTGATTTTGAGCCTTTCTATGAAGTAGAAGGAATAAAGATAAGATATGTGTATAACATCGAAACATTTGGTAGTCCTGACCTAGTTATTATTCCAGGGACAAAGAATACCATAGGAGATCTATTATATCTAAAAGCTAGTGGATTATATGAAAAGATAAAAAAGTATGCTGAGAACGATGGAACAATTATAGGGATATGTGGAGGATTACAGATCTTGGGGAAAAAGGTCGTTGATCCTTACGGTGTTGAATCTGATATAAAAGAGAGCGAGGGATTAGGGCTTTTGGATTTAATCACTGTCTTAGAAAAGGATAAAATCACATCCCAATCATTAATCAAGTTAGAAAATACTTCTTATCTATTAAAGGGTTATGAGATACATATGGGAAGGACAGAAAGAATTGGAGAGAATGCTATTCCCTTCTCTCGTGTCCTAAAGAGAGGAGAAGTAGAATGTAACGAGATAGATGGATATATGTCTCTTAATGGCAAGATATGGGGAACCTATCTACATGGAATCTTTGATAACGAAGATTTTCTTAAAGAACTTATCTCTTCTTTATATAGAAAGAAAGGATTAGAAAAGACAGTAGAAGTTAAATCTTTTAGAAATACGAAAATAGCTAAATATGATGAACTTGCTAGAGCTGTAAGAAGTGCCTTAGATATAAATACTATATATAACATAATGGGTATTAGATGATTGATGTGCTTTTAGGCTACATAGCAGATCTTATATTTGGAGATCCGTACTGGTTTCCCCACCCTGTAAGAGCTATCGGCATATTTATATCATCTTTTGAAAAATATCTTAGGCGAATCTTTATTTCACCTAAAGGGGAGAAGATAGCAGGATTCATACTTGCAGGCACTACTGTTTTATTATCCTATCTTTCTGTGTGGTTAATACTTAGAGTCTCATTATCGCTTAATATATTTTTATTTCATGTCCTGAATATTATTTTTATATACACTACACTTGCCACTAAATGTCTAGGTGATGAAGCAAAGAAAATATACAGACTTTTAAAATCTAGTGATCTAGACAATGCTAGAAAAGTGTTGTCTTATATTGTCGGGAGAGATACAGAAGACCTTGATATAAAAGAGATATGTAGAGCGGTTATAGAGACTGTAGCTGAAAATACATCCGATGGAATTATAGCACCGCTATTCTATCTCTTTATAGGAGGCACCCCTCTAGCTATGGCATATAAAGCAATAAATACATTAGATTCTATGGTAGGCTATAAGAATGAAAGGTATATAAATATAGGAATGGCCTCTGCCCGTCTAGATGATATAGCTAATTTTTTACCATCACGTATAACCGCTTTACTTATGATTGTTGCATCAATCTTTCTAAGATTAAATTTTAGAAGAGGATTCCTTATAATTATAAGAGATGGATATAAAAATCCAAGCCCGAATAGTGGTTATCCTGAGGCGAGTATGGCTGGAATTTTAGGTATACAATTAGGGGGACTAAATTCTTATGGAGGACGTATTGTTGAAAAGCCATACATAGGTGACCCTATATATAGGATAAATCCTGAGCATATACTAGCATCTATAAAAGTTATGTATGGAACGTCAATCTTGGGTTTTACCTTGGGGTTTCTTGTTAGGTATCTAGTATGATAGAACATGGAGGAAATGTATACAAGTTTTCTAGGATTTTAAATAGAGATATCAGTGAGATCTTGGATTTTAGTGCCAATATTAATCCTTTAGGATTTCCGAGTGGACTTAAAGAATATTTATACTCTGTGCTAGATAGTATAGTCTATTATCCAGATCCAGACTATGTAGAGCTAAGGAAAAAGATAGGAGATTATATCGGTATAAACTTAGAGAATGTAATAGTTGGAAATGGAGCTATAGAAATAATCTCTCTTTGTATCCAGACAGTTGGAAAACCTGCAATTATTCCAATTCCAACCTTCTCAGAATATGCCCGTATCTGTAGGATGAATAATCTAGGTATAGAATATTTTCCTATGAGGGGATCTTTCGAATTAGAGATAGATGCCTTAATCAATAGGCTTAGATCGAGGAAATATGGTATGTTAATCCTCTGTAATCCAAACAATCCAACGGGAAGACTTATAGAAATTTCATCTATTAGAGTTTTGTTAGAAGAAACCGTCAAGTTAGGCATCTTTTTAATATTAGACGAAGCATTTATTGAATTTACAGAAGACTACCCAAAGCATTCAGCTATAAGTCTTATTAATTCTTTCCCTAATCTGTGTGTAATTAGGTGTTTTACCAAGTTCTTTGGGCTCCCAGGAATGAGACTTGGTTATGGAGTGGCATCAGAGGAATTTATTAACAGAATGAGGGATATAGCCTTACCATGGTCAGTAAATATCCTTGCAGACTTAGCTGGTAGGTATGTATTGAAAGACAGAAATTTTATAGAGCAGACTAGAAGATTTGTTAATCTTGAAAGGAGATTATTTTTAGAGGAATTGTCTAATATCGAATGGTTACATCCTTATCCGAGTCAGACAAACTTTATTTTGGTAAAGAGCGATATAGATAATTCTATCTTAGAGAGATATTTGTTAGAGAGAGGAATAATTATAAGAAATTGCAAAGGTTTTGAAGGTCTAGATGAAAGCTATATAAGGCTAGCGGTAAAAGATCGTAAGAGCAATAAAAAACTTATTGAAGTCTTGAGAAGTTTTTCTAATTTATGAATAAAAAGCTAACAGTTTACTGTCCTGGCTCTTGTGGAGAACTAATACAAGGGTTAATAAAGGGAAAAGAACTACTAATTTCTTATCCTATAGAGTTAGGAACAACCATTTTCATTGAGTATTCAGATAAAAAGAAGAGAACAGAACTTATGCCTAAAATGAGAAAAGCGGTAATAGAGACTTTAAATCTTATTGGTATTGGAGAAAGATATATAGATAATATAACTATAAGAAGAGAATCTCAGCTTTCTCTAGGGAAAGGGATGGGTAGTAGTACTGCAGATATAGCCTCTACAATACTAGGTGTAGGGGCGTTATTTGATACTAAGTTAGATAATAATACAATAGCCCATATAGCGGTTTCTATAGAACCTACTGATAGTATAGTTTTTGAAGATATTACACTATTCGATTCTCTAAAAGGAGAGATAATTTTGCCGTTAGTTCCAGTTCCATCTCTTAAAGTAATAGTGCTTGAAGGTAAGGGAAGTGTAGATACTTTGGATTATCACAGTAAGGTAGGAGATAAACTTTATTCCTACTCTAAAGAGTGGGATAATATTTATTCCAAAATGGAGCATGCCTTAAAGATTGGAGATTGGTTTAAGGTAGGAGAATCAGCAATAGAAAGTGCAAGGATACAGCAGAATATCCTTCCAAAGCCCTATCTAGATGACATAATAGAATGTGCTTTGAATTTTGGAGCCTATGGGGTAAATATTGCTCACAGTGGCACAGCGGTTGGTATCTTTATGGATGGTAATGTTGATGAAACTTACATAATAGATAGATTAAATAAACTGGGTATTTTGGAAGTTTACGGAAGATATTTTGTAACTAAAATGGTGAAGGGTGGACCTAGGATAGTAGAATCGGATTAATTCTTATTTGGAGGGATCATGATCTTAGATATCTGCCTTGACAGATGCAAACGCTAGAATAATATAGTATTAATTAAGATAGTTTCAAATAAATTCTAGGAGGTGTTAGTTTATGAAGAAGTCTCTAGTGGTTGTGCTTATATGTCTTTTAGTATTATCATTTACTCAGATGACTTTTGCTCAAAGAAGGTATAAAGAGGCACCTATGCTAGCAGAGATGGTAAAACAAGGAAAACTTCCTCCAGTTCAAGAGAGATTGCCATTAAAGCCGATGATAATTACTCCGGTGGAAAAGACAGGTACATATGGTGGAACTTGGAGGATGGTAATGTTGGGTCCTACAGGGACTGGTCATCCTTCTGCACTTATGTTTAATGATGGGTTAATAAAGTTTGCTCCGAACAGTGAAACCATAGTCAAACCTAATTTTGCAGAGAGGGTAGAGACGGTTGAAGGTGGAAGATCCTTTATCTTTCATTTACGAAAAGGTGTAAAGTGGTCTGATGGGGCTCCTTTTACAGCAGATGACATAATGTTTTGGTACGAAGATATACTTTTGAATAAAGATTTAACTCCTACCATACCTCGCTGGTTAATAATAGATGATAAACCTGTTGCTGTTAAGAAGATAGATGATTTTACAGTAAAGTTTACGTTTGTTAAGCCACATGCTACGTTCTTGGTAAATTTGGCATATAATAGCATCTGGAATGAAGTTGTATTTGCTCCGAAACATTATCTAAAGCAGTTTCATCCAAGATACACTGATCCAAAGAAATTAGAAGAGCTTGCTAGAAAGGAAGGTCTAAATTATTGGTATCAGCTTTTCCAAAATTTAAACAATGTATGGCAAAACCCAGACAGACCAGTTATCTATGGATGGAAAGTGGTAACTCCGCTTCGAGGGGGCTCAACTCAGGTTACATTTGAGAGAAATCCTTACTATTGGAAGGTAGATACGGAAGGAAATCAATTACCTTATATAGATAGAGTTGTAGTAACCATAGTTACAGAACAAGAAGTGGCTAGATTAAAAGCTCTATCTGGCGAAGTAGATATGCAGGGTTTTCCTATAGCACAAGCCCCTCAAGATCATGTAATCCTTATGGAGGGAAGAGAAAGAGGCGGATATAGAATTATACCAGTAAGAATTACCGAACCTAACATATTTGCTTTAGGTTTTAATATGAATCACAAAGACCCTGTCCTGAGAAAGATATTTAATGATAGAAGATTTAGAATAGCAATGTCTCATGCAATAAATCGTAAAGAGATTATGGAACTTGTCTATCTGGGTCAACCTAAAGAGCCGAGGCAGGTAGCTCCACTACCGGAATCCCCATTCTACTATGAGCCGGCAGCAAAGAACTATACAGAATATGATCCTGATAAGGCTAATAAGTTACTAGATGAAATGGGTCTTGATAAAAGGGATAAAGACGGATATAGACTGAGACCGGATGGTAAGACCCTAATGATAGTTGTAGAAGTAATGAGGGATAGGTTTGATTTTGTAGATGCGCTAGAGCTTATAAAGGGTTATTGGGAGAAAGTTGGAGTAAAGACAGCGATAAAGGCACAAGAACGTCCTTTATTATTTACTAGGATTCAGGCTGGCGAACATGATGCAGCTGTTTACTTTGCTTCGGCTGGATTGAATCCAATATTAGAAATGAGGCATATAATACCGTGTGCAAACTTAGTTACTAATGTTCAAGCTCCTCTTTGGGGTTTATGGTATGCTACAGGTGGAAAATCTGGAGAAGAACCACCTAGAGAGATAAAGCGTCAGATGGAATTATATGACAAGATTAAGACAACTATAAGTCTTAGTGGACAGAAGAAGTATATGGAAGAGATACTGAAAATAAATGCTCAGAATTTATATGTAATTGGTATCTGTGATAGAGCCCCTGTCCCCTGGATAGTAAAGAATAACTTTAGGAATGTTCCGGATGAGAAAGGTTGGATTTTGGCTTTTGGACAGCCTGCTAGCCTTGTAAGTGCTCAATTTTTCATTGAAAAGTAGAAAGGAGAATTATGAGTAAAAGAATAGTAGAGACTTTTAGCGAGCTCCCTATAGGGGAATTCCCATATGATTACTCCCCTATAGGGGAGTATCATTTTATGATTCCTAAGGGAACGGGTAATTGGATAGAGGTATCTAAGTATCATGCCTGGAGAAGAAATCAGGTAGCCAATTGGAACGTTGTAGAGGAAGATAATGTTAAGGTAATGGAACAGTCATCCTTTACTCCTGAATGTCTGGCAATACTAGTTACAGGCGATTATTCCTGGCAAGATTATTTTCTAGATGTAGAGTTAAGGCCTGTGTCTAATTTGGGAATGTCGGGTATTATATTTAGATATAATACCAGTAACTCGTTCTATGCATTTTACTTTGAAGGCAACTCAGTAAAACTTGCAGTAAATAATCTTGGTAAGTGGAGAACCTTAGGGATAAAACATTTTAGTGTTGATTATGATAAAAGATATCATCTTAGAGTAGAGTTAAATGGTACAAAGATATTTTGCTATATTGATGATACTTTAATTTTTTCCGTAGAAGATGGCACTTTTTCTAAAGGAAAGGTTGGATTATTGGCTAATTGCCCTTGTAGATATTATAGGGTCTCTATAGATATCTTGAAAGAAGAAAAGATAGAGGAAGCTATTCCTAGTAATATCCCAAATCTTAAACTATGGAAGAAGATATTATTTCCAAATGGTAAAGGAGCAGGAAGAAGTATTAGATTTGGAGACTTAAATGGAGATGGAAGATTAGAATTTATTCTGGCTCAAAATATTAGACGTACTATGGGGGATAACTTCTGCACTATTAGTTATATGATTGCATATGATTTAGATGGAAATATTCTTTGGGAGCTGGGAGAGCCTTCTTCTAAGAATGCTCTAGTAACAAATGACTTGCCTTTTCAGATCTACGATATAGATGAAGATGGGGATAATGAGGTAATCTGTATAAGAAACTTTGAAATACAGATATTAGAAGGCAGAACTGGAAAGATAAAAGAGAAGTATCCTGCTCCTAAGTCAAAATCTACTAAGAGATGGGCTAATGACTTCTCAGAAGATATTTTCTATAGAATTGCTGGTGACTCTATTATGTTTTGTGATGTCTCTGGGAGAAATGAACCTAAGGACATTCTTATAAAAGATAGATATCATAATGCTTGGGTTTACAATAATAATTTTAAACTTCTTTGGGAGGTAAGTTGTAACACAGGGCATTATCCTTGCGCCTATGATATAGATAACGATGGAAAGGACGAAGTCATTATAGGTTATACACTATTTGACGATGATGGATCTAAATTATGGGAAATTTCAGACTTGAAAGACCATGCAGATGGGATAGTAATAGCAGATATAGATTTTGATAGTAACTTAGAGGTAGTTATAGCTGGCGGAGATGATGGGATACTAATTACTGATGTAAACGGAAATATTCTTATGAAGGATAATATCGGTCATGCCCAGACCCCTAGTGTTGCTAAATTCTTACCAGAAATACCTGGACTTCAGATATGTACTATAACATTTTGGAAGTATCCAGGTACGATTTGTTTGTATGATGCAAAAGGGAATAGACTTAAGACTTTTGAAATCTATCCAATAGGGAGCCCTCTGATTCCTGTCAACTGGAAAGGTGATGGACAAGAGTATATATTATTTTCTGGTGATATTAAATATGGCGGATTATTTGACGGAACAGGTAGAAAGGTGTTAAGTTTCCCAGATGATGGGCATCCTAATCTATGTTGTACTGCTTTAGATCTAGTTGGAGATCCCAGAGACGAGATTGTTCTATGGGATACAGAGAAGATGTATATCTACACCCAGGATAGACCTTTTGATGGGAATAGTCTTTATATACCAAAGAGAAACCCGCATTATAATGAATCAAATTACAAGGGGATTATCTCTATGTAGATACTTACTTTGTTATAATAAAAACAGGATGATAAGTTGTGTATTTTTAGATAAAAAAAGGAGAAAGAAGATACTTGAGGCAGAACTTAGGAGGATTTTGAATATTTTACAGACTCTCGATATAGAAAAGATTATCCTTTTTGGCTCTCTTTTAAGAAATGATATTATGTCTACAAGTGATATAGACCTTATAATAATCAAGGAGACTAAGAAACGTTTTTTAGATCGCTTAGATGAGATTTATACAACTATAAAGCCTAGAGTTGCTATGGATATATTGGTATATACTCCTAAAGAATTTGAAAAACTTCAAAAAGAGAGCAGCTTCATAAGGCAGATTTTAAAAGAAGGAAAGGTTTTGTATGAGAAAAAGTTCTAGAGAAGAGGCAAGAAGATGGTTTCGGCAGGCTCAATGTGACTTTGATGATGCATTATATCTTCTAGAAGGGGGTAGATTCAATACTGCATGTTTTTGGGCACAACAGTGTGCTGAGAAGGCGCTGAAGGCATTTCTCTACTTTAAAGGAATAGAAATAGTTTTAGGCCATTCTACAGCCGAACTCTGTCATAACGCTATGGAGTTTGATCCTGACTTTGAAAGTATTGCCTCAATTTCTGCTTCGTTAGACAAATACTATATACCGACGAGGTATCCCAATGGGCTTCCTGGAGGCGTTCCTGCAGAAGCATACACTAAGGATGATGCACAAGTAGCTGTATCTATGGCTCAAAGGATATTGGAATTTGTAAGATCAAAGCTGGAAGGTACAGTTTAGAATTATTACCTTAGATAGTTACCATTTTATAATCCATTAGTTTTTAAGACGTTATAGATTGGGTGTTCAGAGATATTTATATTATAAAGTTCTTTTAAGAGCTGTTTTATTTTTCTTGGACCGTAATTGTATTCTTTTCTGAGTTTTAATATAAGCTCTATTATTTCTTCTGTAAGTACTGTCCTTTTATTTTTAGGAGTTTTAGCTTTATCTTTTAGACCTTCTATTCCTTTTTCTCTATACCTTTCTTCCCATTTTCTTACTATTTGTCTGGAGACTCTGAATCTCCTTGCAGTTTCTGATATAGACTTACACTTTTCTAAGTACTCTATAACCTTTAGTCTTATTTTTATTGGATCTTTGCTGTCCTTTATCCTTTCAAAATATGATTCTTCTCCAAATGCGCAAGTCATATTTTCTCTTTTCATATCCTCCTCCTGATAACTATGTATTGTAATAAGATATTAAGCTTGACAGACAAGTTATATTTTACTATTTTG
>JAOACC010000025.1 GCA_026418035.1 bacterium | reverse complement strand
ACCCAATCTGGTCTTATTCCTGCTGCTATCTCTATAGTTACACTTAGAGGTTTACCATCTGGTCTTAATCTTATACCATCTGGTCCACGCTTTAAGCCTATCTCGTCTAAGAGTTTATTAGCCCTTGCTGGATCATATTCTATATAGGCTTTGGCAAGTTTTTCATGATAGAAGGCAGATTCCTTAAGTGGAGCTGCCTGCCAAGGTATAGACCTTCCAAGATATACTAGATCTATTATCTCTTGCCTATTTATAGCCAGAGACATAGCAAACCTAAATCTCTTATCATTAAATATCTTTCTTAAAACAGGGTCCTTCTGATTCAAGTTAAATGCTACTATAACCGCATTCATTCCTGTTGGCTTGATTGAGAAGAATCTATATCCACCCTTCTCTCTATTCTCAGCTAAGACGGTATAATTCTGCATTATATTAAAGTGTCTACTATGCATATCGATTTCTCCATTTAGAGCCTTCATCAGTGCAACCTCTGCATTCTCTACTATATCGAAGACTACTCTATCTAGATATGGTAGCTGATTTCCAGCGATATCTATCTTCCAGTAGTATGGATTTCTCTCCCAGATATACCTTGGACCAGAACCAAGCATATTTGTAGGTCTCCAGGCAAAGAGTAATGGTCTCTCTGGGTTTAGCCACCAAGTATTCTTGTTTCCAAATAGAGTGAACCAGTCTGTTAGCTTTTCCTCTTTTACCATTGCATCAAGCTTCTCTTTTGCTGTATATTTAGGGTGGAACTGCTTCATATAGTGCTTAGGAACCATCAGTCCTACACCATCAGGGGTGGCTAGCCTCTGTAAGAATAGACCGTTAGGTTGGGTGAACCTGAATCTTACTGTATAATCGTCTACCTTTTCTACTTTTACCGGCTGGCCATCAGTGGTGAGCCATTTACCAATAGTTGGAGTAAGCTCCTTATTGAGGAGAATATCCTCATACCAGAAGAGGATATCATCGGCGGTAAATGGCTGGCCATCAGACCATTTTACTCCCTTTCTAAGATAGAAGGTAAATGTCCTTCCCTCATCACTTATCTTCCAGCTCCTTGCCAAATTAGGAAGGACATTATTAAAACCTGGATCCCATCTTACTAGTCCTTCATAGGCTACTGTTCTTTGGAACCAAGCATTATCAGCCACACCCAAGGTAACTGTTCTCCATTCTCCACCATACTTTCCAACCTCTTCAACTGGAACAACTACAAGAGGATCAGCAGGAAGCCTCTTATCCACCGGCGGGAGCTTACCCTGTTTTACCAACTCTGCCAACATTGGGGCTTCATTAAAGGTCTTTATATCCTTTCCAGTAGCCTTCTTATAGTCTGCTATTGTGGAGTATTGTGATGGAGTTGGATATTTCTGTGCATAAACTAAAGGAACAGTCCCTAGGATTAAACTTACAAGTAAAACCAAAACCAACAGAATCTTTAAACCCTTCACGCTCTTAGCCTCCTTTCAAAATAGATAAAACTCTCAACTTTAAACACTCCTCTATCCCCCATAAATAAATCTATGAATTATTCTCACATCTTGCCGATTAATCAACTCTCACCCCCTATACTTAGAAAGTAATTCTATTATAGAATAGCTATACCCTTTAGTCAACCGATTTAGAAAGTTTATAATATAATAAATACAAGACTTTTAATAGGAGGTGTCTTTTATGCTTTATGTAACTGAGACAGAAACAAGAGAGGTGAAAGAACTCTCAGGAATATGGAAGTTCAAGGTAGATGAGAATAATGAAGGATTAGAGAAAGAATGGTTTAAAGAACCGCTAAAAGATACTATCCTGATGCCTGTTCCATCTAGCTACAATGATATAACCCAAGACCCAAGGATATCAGACCATATAGGAATGGTCTGGTATGAGACAGAATCTTTTATACCAAAGAGTTGGCAGAATAAGAGAATATTTATAAGGGTAGGTTCTGCATCACATACCGCTATGGTATTTGTAAATGGGAATAAGGTAGCAGAACATAGAGGTGGATTCTTACCCTTTGAAGGAGAGATTACTGATTTTGTAAGATTTGGTAAAGAGAATAGAATAACTATAATGGTTGATAATACACTAACTTGGGATATACTTCCACCCGGAGAGGTAAGATGCATTAAAGATGAGATGCATCCAGAAGGATATAAGGTTCAAGAGTATTTCTTTGACTTTTTCAACTATTCTGGGATTCATAGGCCGGTAAAGATATATACAGTCCCACAGAATTATATAAGAGACATAACGGTAAGGACTAGGATTCAAGGAAATCAAGGAATCATTGATTATGAGATAGACTATACTGGTAAAGGGAAGATAGATGTCTCTATTATAGATAGAGATGGCAATAAAGTAGGAGAGGCAAAATCAGGAAAAGATACAATAATAATTAATAATGCTAAATTCTGGGAACCTGGCAATCCTTATGTGTATTCTTTTCAGGTTAAGACATTTGTAGATGGAGAGTTAGAAGACTCATATACACTACCTATTGGAATTAGAGAAGTTAGAGTGGAAGATAAAAGATTTCTCATAAATGGAAAGCCGTTTTACTTTAAAGGCTTTGGGAAACATGAAGATTCTGATATTAGAGGAAAGGGGCTAGATCAGGTAATAAATATAAAGGACTTTAACCTCTTAAAATGGATAGGAGCAAACTCTTTTAGGACATCCCACTATCCATACTCAGAGGAGATACTATATCTGGCTGATATATACGGAATTGTAGTGATAGAAGAGGCTCCAGCTGTTGGAATGAATGCCTTTATGGGAAGAATGAAGATATTTACCGAAGAGAGAGTTGGTTCAAAGACATTGGAACATCATCTCAAGGTGATGGAAGAACTTATAGCTAGGGATAAGAATCACCCCTGCATTGTAATGTGGAGTGTAGCAAATGAACCGGCGGATTTTGAAGAGGAAGCAGGGGAATATTTTAGAAGGGTTATAGAGAGGACAAGAGAGCTTGACCCTACAAGACCAGTAACACTTGTAGAGAGCTCTGGATATAGAGAGACAAAAACAGGGGATTATGTAGACGTTATCTGTGTAAATAGATATTATTCCTGGTATACAGACTCTGGGGATCTAGATATCATTGAATTTCAGTTAGAGAAGGAACTTAGAGGTTGGTATGAAAGGTTTAGAAAGCCTATAATCCTTTCTGAGTTTGGGGCAGATTCCATAGTTGGATTCCACAGTGATCCACCACTAATGTTTACTGAAGAGTATCAGAAAGAGATGGTTGAAAGATTTGTAAGGGTAATAGATAAACTTGACTTTGTAATTGGAGAACATATATGGAACTTTGCAGACTTTGCAACAAAACAGCAGGTATTTAGAGTCCTAGGTAATAGAAAGGGAGTCTTTACTAGACAGAGACAACCAAAACTTGTAGCACATTTCTTAAAAGAAAGATGGAATGCAATTCCAGATTTCAGAACAAAATAAAAAATTAGGGGGCAGGAAATCCTGCCCCCTACGAGAAAGGTGATAAGCCTTATCTTAATAACTGTAGGACTGTCTGTGGAACTGTATTTGCCTGTGCTAGCATTGCTGTGCCAGCCTGGAGCATAATCTGGTTCCTTGTAAACTCCATCATCTCTGCTGCTAGATCTGCATCTCTCAATCTGGATTCTGCGGATGTCAGATTCTCTTTTGCCACTCCTAGGTTCTGTATGGTGTGGTTCAATCTATTCTCATATGCACCAAGCTTACCACGCTCTGTAACTACAAGCTCTATAGCCTTATCTATGGTCCGTGCATCTATGATTGCCTGAGCTGATGCCTGACTTGTTACATTGATATTTGCTACCCCTAGAGCATTTGAACTCATATCATTGATTGTAATCTCCATCCTGTGGTCAGTTCCAGCATTAGGACCTATCTGGAGTGTAATGGAGCCCTTACTCAGGTCAAATGTAAAGTAGGTTCCTGTAGTAGATGCTGCAGAACTTGTCAACTTGAATGTGACTCCGCTTATACCGCTAGAGTCAACAGAGACATTTGGACCTCCTGTTCCTGCTGCAAATTCTCTACTTGTAGATGTTACCGTTCTACCTATATTTGTTACTGGGTCTGTGACCAGAATGGTTACATCTATAGAATCTGCAGAGACTTTATCCGTAGCATTGAAAGCCCCTACTACTGAGTATGTCAATGTACCGCCACTAGTAACTCCAAATGTCTCTATCTTGGTACTACCCGCTTGATAATTAAATACAATAGCATTATTTGTATCATCAAAAGTGCTAGTTACGCTTAAACCATAGCCTGTCAATAAGCTATTTAACTGGTTTACAAAACTATTAACAGTGACATCAGAAGCGCTTGTAAAGAGTATGGTCTGGTTATTGCCAAGAGTAAGGGTAAAAGTAAGAACTCCAACAGTATAATTAATCTCTGTCCCGAGGGTGCCAATAGTAACACTTCCAGCTGTAACACTATAATCAGTTACCCTAGTGCTAGTATTAGAGTATAAAAACCTTATGGTATCATTATTATCATCGAATACAACATTTACTCCGTAAGTATTAAGAGCCGAACCCAATGAGGCAACTAAAGTTCCAATGGTAGCAGTCTCAGAGAATGTTACAACAACAGCATTAGTTCCTAATGTTAAAGTGAAGGTTAATGTAGCTGTATCATCTAAATTTAAAGCTTGGCTTAGAGTTGTCTGTGCATTTATATTTCCAAATGTCACCATTATAAG